>JAAUOQ010000166.1 GCA_012034795.1 Leptolyngbyaceae cyanobacterium CRU_2_3 | reverse complement strand
CCTCCAGCTTTGCTTGCAGATTCAAGCCCCCCTGCATACAAATTTCTGTAGCACCCCGCCGCACGCCATCGGTGGCTTTCTCTAAATCATGCCTTCATTGAGCCAGTAGGCTCCTTCTTCACCAGCGTCTCGTCTAAACGCACAGAAGCTACAATGCTGTTCGCAGATATTGGTGAAATTGATATTACGGTTGACCACATAGGTAACAGTGTCGCCAGACTGCTGTTGCCGAAGCCGATCAGCGGTTTGACGAATCGTGGCGATCGCGCCACCATCCGTTTGCTGAAGTAGGACGATGCCTTCTGCTTCTGAAATATCTTCGCCTGCCAGAGCCCGCTGGCAAATTGGATCGAGAGTAGGAGTGGTGATCAGCATGAGGAGATGGGGAATCCAGAAGATTAAAAGGTTAAGGGAGAATAGAGATATTTTCCGCAGCAGGTGATCATTTGCCCAGTCGCCTCTATACTGTGGGAACTGTATAGACTGGGGGAACTAGTCAAGACTGGGGGAACTAGTCAAGACTGGGAGAACTAGCAAGACTGGGAGAACTAGCAAGACTGGGAGAACTAGCAAGACTGGGAGAACTGCATGATAAATCTTCGAGATTAGAGTTCACAAACTCTAAGGTATTCACAAACTCTAAGGTATTGTGAACTCTGATATAGCGTGTGATTGAAGATTTATCCTTGAGCATTCAGGTTGAGTCAAGTTAGGTTAGTCCTGTTTGGATGTTACAGCCTGAATCCATCCAGAGGGCATGGCATGAGCAAAAGTGGTGTGGGTATGAAAATGATCACAGAATTTATCCATTGCTTTGGAGAATCGGTACTATGGCATCAGCGATGAGATCTCGCCAGCAGCCTGCTCCAAGGCGATCGGTTGCTTCAGTAAATATGAGGCAATCTGGCACTCCCAAACCGAGCACTCCCAAACGCTCCAGGATAGCAAGACAGCAAACCTCTTCTCAATTTTCACAGAATTCTCAGGTTAGCCAGTCTTCTGCCCAGTCTCCTGCACCTCAGCATCCTGCACCTCAGCCTCCTGCTACCTGGACTCAGAGTCCTGTGGTACGGGCCCTGCCTCGACCCCAACCCGCCCCCGCCTGGCTGAAGGTTCTGATCAAAGTTCAGCGCCTTTCCTCTATGCCAACGCTGCTCCTCATCATTGGGCTATTGGCAGTTTATGGATGGACAGTTTATACCCAACAGCGTTGGGGACAAGCTTACAGGCATTTAGAAGCGTTGCAAAAACAAGAGCGACAGCTTACAGCCGCTAGCGAAGTCCTGAAAATCAAATGGCAAAACAGGCAGAAGTTCCCGGTGTAGGACTAGTCCTTCCCGATCCGGGTAACACAATCTATTTAACGCCTGCACCCCAGCGTTCTCTTGTCGAACCTGAAGTTAATCTACCGCCCCCCCAACCCATCCCCCGCTCGCCCTTTAGGATATTAGGCAACCCAGATTCCGAGCAGATTCCGATCATTTTCTGAGGCTTTTTCTTTGAGGTTCGCTCATGGCTCTCTCGTTTCCGTCGTTTCGCACTTCCCGCTCTCGCCGTTCTCAGCCTCAACGGACACGCTCTGCACCCCAAAATGCTAGAACCGAGAGATCTGCAACTGGGAGATCTGCAACTGGGACATCTGCAACTGGAAGACATGAAGCAAAGGCTGCTAAACGGGTTGATGTTCCTACTAAAGCAACTTCACAGCGATCGCCCCACGCCAAAACACAAGCCCACGCCAAAAACCAGCCGCATCGCCGACGTTTAACGCCGATCGCCCAAGAGACATGCAACCGAGTTCCCAAAGAACGACTGGTGCTGGTTTGGATTATTCTGCTCGTGGGTATGCTGGTGCTTGCCCTCAATCTGTTTCGGATTCAGGTGATTCAGGCATCGAGGTTGCAAGAGCAGGCCAAGTCGCAGCATATAGTGGCGTTTAACCCCATTACACCACGACGTCCTATCACCGATCGCAATGGCGAGGTACTTGCCATTGATCGACCTGTCTACACCCTCTACGCTCATCCCTATATGTTTGAGCAGCCTAAGTTATCCGTAGCAGCGGCGCTGTCTCCAGTCCTAAATATATCGATCGATCAACTGCTGAAGCAGTTTAACTCGGCCGATAGCGGCATTCGGGTTGTGGAAACCCTCCCAGAAGATCTAGCGCGACGCATCGAAGATTTGGGCATGGGTGGATTGGATTTGGAACCGCATCAGCAGCGCCTCTATCCCCAGCAGGACTTGTCTGCCAACATTATTGGCTATGTCAATCTCGATCGCCAGGGGCAAGCAGGGATTGAGGCTTATCAAGAACAGCAACTTCAACAACCAATGGGGGCGCTAGAACTCAGCCGTTCGGGAGACGGGTCGATTATTCCTGTAGATTTACCGGCTGATTTTCTGGAGTCTCAAAAAAACGATTTAAGCCTGAAATTGACCCTGGATAGCCGCCTCCAAAGAGCTACCCGCTACGCGCTGAAGCAGATGATGGAGAATACAGTGCCAAGCGAGGTACAGTGATTGTCATGAATGTTCAGGATGGCTCCATTGTGTCACTGGTGTCGGAACCTTCTTACGATCCCAACAAGTTCTACGAAGCGAAACTAGAGCAGCTCAAGGATTGGGTGATCAGTGACCTCTATGAACCAGGGTCTACCTTTAAACCTGTGAATATTGCGATCGCTCTGGAATCTGGAGCCATTCAGCCTACGGATACGGTGTATGACGAGGGGGCGATCGCCATTGAAGGCTGGACTATTCAAAACTCTGACTCTGAATCCATGGGCGGCAGAGGCACCATTTCTATTCCAGAAGTTTTGCAATATTCCAGCAACGTGGGCATGGTGCATGTCATGCAGCACGTCGATCCAGGTGTTTACTATGGCTGGCTAGAACGGATGGGACTGGATAAACCCACAGGGATTGATTTACCGGCTGAGGCTTCAGGGCAAATGAAGACCTATCAGCAGTTCACTGAAACTGCCATAGAACCTGCTACTACGGCTTTGGTCAAGGATTTTCCTTGACGCCCATGAAGCTGATCCAGCTTCATAGCATGGTGGCCAATGGGGGCAAGTTAATTACCCCTCACCTGGTTCAAGGCTTGATAGACAGAAAGGGACACTTTAGCTGGCGACCCAATATTCCCCCACCCAAACCGTTGATCTCACCTCAGCACTCTCGAAGTGTCTTGGATATGATGGAACAGGTCGTTACGGAAGGAACGGGCAAAGCAGCGCAAATTCCTGGCTATCGCGTTGCAGGCAAAACCGGAACCGCACAAAAAGCCAGTGCTGATGGTGGATATATTGAAGGAGCACGTATCACCAGTTTTGTGGGTGTGTTGCCTGCCGAAGCTCCCCGCTACGCTGTTTTAGCAGTGGTGGATGAACCTCAAGGGGACGAGGCCTATGGTGGCACTGTAGCAGCACCCATCGTCAAGTCAGTGCTGCAAACGCTGATCATGACTGAAAAAATTAAACCCAGCTTGCCCGAACGAACTGCTGTCACAGCCAAATCTAGAAAGTGCCTCAGAGAGTGCTTTAGATAGCAGCGTCCCAGATAGCACTTCAGAGGATGCTTTAAACGATACCTATCCGGATACTGACACGCAAGACAACTCGCCTGCCTTGGATACTAATGATCCCAGTGGCAACACTGGTTACGAAGAACCGTGGTAAATGGAATGGTGCTTTGGGCTTGGATCAAACCAAATTATTTTTTGAAAGCCTTTCCGCGAGTCTTAAAATAATTTGTACTCTATTCAATTGAAATTGCTACGGGTTATGTATCCGAGCTATCCTCAACTATGTTTGGATTTAATTGCCATCCTGGTTTATTCACCTGGCGAGCACGGGCAATCACTAAAGTATCATCTGCCACATCTTCGGTCACGGTTGAACCCGCCGCGATCGTTACATCAGAACCCACTGTAATCGGAGCGACTAGGACGCTGTTTGCACCAGTTTTAGTGCGATCGCCAATTACAGTCGGGTGTTTCTTGACCCCATCATAGTTGGCAGTAATAGTACCCGCCCCCACATTGACCCGCTCACCCACGGTGGTATCGCCCAAGTATGAGAGATGGGCCACATTGGTGCGATCGCCCAGTTTAGAGTTTTTCAACTCCACAAAGTTACCCACCCGGCAGCCTTTGCCCACTTGTACCTGTCCACGCAAGTGCGTATAAGGTCCAATGCGGCCATCAGGCTGGATGATGCTATCGACAACGACTGAGTACAGGATTGTCGTGTTCTCGCCAATTTCGCTGTTCTCAATCAGGCTACCTGGGCCAATCCGACAACCCGAAGCGATCTTCGTGGTTCCCCGTATATGGGTTTGTGGCTCAATGACTACATCGGATGCAATCTGAGCCGCCTCATCAATTGTGATGCTGCTGGGATCGACTAAAGTTACACCCGCAGCCATCCAGTTGTTTTTAATCCGGGTTTGCAAAATACCATAGGCGATCGAGAGTTGTTGGCGATCGTTAATGCCTAAAATCTCCTGATAGTCCTCTACATCAACTGCCATCACAGGCGACAACAAGCTCACAGTGTCGGTTAGGTAATATTCCTGTTGAGCATTGCTGGCGCGAAGCTTTGGCAAAACCTCTGCCAAGGCTGACCAGTTAAAACAATAGATTCCAGCATTCACTTTGCGATTTTGCCGTTGCCCTGGGGTGCAATCTCGATCTTCCACAATTTGTGTAACGATATTATGCTGATTGCAGAAAACCCGACCATAGCCTTGGGCATCAGACAGTTGAGCCGTTAACAGCGTAGCGGCATTGTGATGTTCTCGATGCGTTTTTAGCAGCAATTCCAAGGTTTGAGTCCGCAACAGCGGCACATCCCCGTTGAGAACTAAAACATCTCCCTGAAAGCCTTGCAGGTGCGGAATGAGTTGTTGAACGGCATGTCCTGTGCCTCGTTGCTCAGTTTGCTGCACAAACTCTAAGTGAGGCAAATGGTCAAGTGACTGCTGTACCCACTCTCTTTCGTAGCCCACAACTACTATCTGACGAGCAGGAGCCACCCCAGCCGTGCAGGCAAGTGACCGCTCTAGTAATGAGTGTCCACCCAAATCATGCAGCACTTTTGGTAAACGCGATTTCATCCGCGTACCCTGCCCTGCTGCCAGAATTGCTACCGCTAACATGCTTTTGCTTTTAATCACTCTTCGCCCCGGAGTATAACTCGCTTCCGGTGCTGTTGGCAGAAATCAATTGCAGAAATCAATTGCAGCGAAGCGCCATCCTTGTACTGCTATGCGGCTACTACGGCGGAGCAAATAAATTCAGCAAACTGCTGGATGAGTTCTGGATTACGCCAACCTTGCTCAGCTTCTTGAAACATTAAATTGAGCGATTCTTGGGCCGTAAAGGCTCGCTTATAAGGACGTTCATGCGTAAGAGCATCGTAGATGTCAATCACCTGAAACACCTGTACCAAAAACGGAATTTCGTCTCCTTTCAGCCGATCAGGATAACCTGTGCCATCCCAACGTTCGTGATGATAGCGAATGATGGGAACCACCCCTTGCATGGTGCGGAGGGGCTGGCAAATTTGTTCACCGATGATTACGTGCTGCCGCATAATTTGCCACTCTTCAGGAGTGAGTTTACCCATTTTCAGCAGCACAGCATCTGGAATACCCACCTTGCCGATATCGTGCAGGTAGCCACCCCACATTAAATCCCGTACCTCATTGCGAGATAACTTCAGAAACTCTCCAAAAGCTTTACCTTGCACGACCAAACGCTCACAGTGATCGCCCGTGTTAGGGTCACGACTTTCAACAGCACGAGCGATTGAGAACAGGACTTTGCTAGAATGATCCAGGTCTTCGTTCAAGCGCTTTTGGCGAATGAGCGACCTGGCACGAGTGGATAGTTCAAGCTGATCAAACGGCTTAGAGAGAAAGTCATCGCCTCCCGCTTCAATGCCTCGCAGCCGGGCATGGCGATCGCTCAAGGCAGTCACAAACACAATTGGAATCAGCCGAGTATGCTCATTCTGTTTGATACGACGGCAAACTTCGTAGCCATCCATTCCAGGCATCATGACATCTAGAATAATTAGATCAGGATTAACTCTCGTAATGCACTCAAGCGCCATCTGACCACTTTCTGCTTCTAAAACTTCGTATCCTTCAACTGACAGCAAAGCAACGGCAGTCAGCCGACTGGAGGGATGGTCGTCTACTACGAGAATTTTGGGTCTGTCAGGGTTGGGGCAATTCACGGGAAATTACTCACTCTAAAATCTGTAGAAACGCTTAGCTAGGTAGAAATTGCAGTCTTACCGCAGTTTTGTCTCAGTAATCATCTGGTTAGTTACAGCTCTCAATCTGACAACAGTGGCTGTATTTTCAAATCTTTTTGAGGCACCCTCTTACTGATCTCTTCATTCAGTATGGTCAATCGCACAAATCACGAGATCAGGTTTTTTACGGAGATTTACCTCAGACCGAACAACAGATCAATTTTCATGTTCTGAATGAGCGCACCCTGATAAAATTCTGGTGAAACAGAGAGCGTATTTTACCTAAGCCTGAAGCAGCATTGACGCTGACGACTATTAAACATCTTTGATCTCAAGATTTGGAGTGAAGTTCAGATAAGATTGAATCTTAAAATCATGGATCAATTTAGCAGGGTCAAAGTCCAGTCCAAAAATGTGGCTGGGGTGATTAATGATGTGGCTGGGGTGATTAATGATGATCAATCCCCTCTTGTGGGGTTCGAGCTCACTAAAATTTCTGAGAAAGAAAACCTTTAACATTCATATGCTGACGCGACCTAGAGCAAACAATTAAATTTATTATTGAGTACTTGTGCTCATTGAAAATCAAATTTCTTAGGGACACCTGAAAAATCTTCTCAAACGCATCACTCGTCAATATAAATAGTTTCCTCATCTGCAATTGTTTTTAGCATGACGAATAAAAATCTAAATTTTGTCAATAAAAGTTTTGATTTAGACTGTCCTATCGTTTCAGCAGAATGGTTGCATCAGCACTTGCAAGATCCGCAAGTTGTGATCATTGATTGTCGATTTTCATTGGCCAATGCTCAGTTAGGACAGCAGCAATATCAAGCCAGTCATCTCCCAGGAGCTTACTACTTCGATTTGAATCAGGATTTGTCCAGTCCAGTGGGACGCCGGGGCGGACGACATCCCTTGCCCGACATCGGCCAGTTATCCGAAAAACTGGCCGATGTCGGGGTAGGATCTGAGGGCGGCGATCGCCCACTTGCGTCGTAGTCTATGATGACTCTCGCTTTGCCTTTGCCGCTCGGCTGTGGTGGCTGTTGCGGTACATGGGACACGATCAGGTCGCAGTTCTAGATGGGGGTTGGAGTGGCTGGTTGGCGGCTAGCTACCCTGTAACAGAAGTTGTTTCAGTCGCAAAACCTAGACCCTTCGTACCGCAAATCCAACCAGATTGGGTCGTGGATATGGAAACTGTAAAAAGCTGTAAGGATCAAGCGGGAGTTGCCTTGGTTGATTCACGAGAAGGCGAACGCTATCGAGGAGAGCGTGAACCCATTGATCCGATCGCAGGGCATATCCCCGGAGCTATCAACTACCCTTGGCAAGACGTGACTGATGCTCAAGGCTACTTTCGCTCCATAGCAGAACAGCAGCAACGCTGGGCAGCGCTGGAATCTACGCAAGAAATCCTAGTTTATTGTGGCTCTGGGGTCACTGCCTGCGTCAACTTACTGTCTCTAAAAGCGGTTGGCATTCATACGGGCAAACTCTATGCTGGCAGTTGGAGTGATTGGTGCTCCTACTTGACATAACATCTTACAGCCGCCAAGATCTCTATTCAGTTCATCTCTTGAGTGAAGAGACAGTGAAGAGACTATGAGGCAATATTTTGAAGAGATGGGGCAGACTCCAGTGGGAAGTTTATAATCTTATTAATATTTGCATTAGAGCAAAACTTATGTAGTTTGGGTAGTCCGTCTTACCAGGTTCATTCATTAATTTATAAATTTTTGCATATTATGTCCCTTGATGCGAATCTGAACGGCTCAGTTGACTTTGTTGGAAACTGATGCTCTGGATAGACGACAGTCTGTTTTTATGAGTAAAGCCATTTTGCCAAGCCAGGTTCTTACTGAGCTACATTGAGATGGCTTTGTATTTTTAGAGTTGCATCCAGATCAACTATTTTGATTTCTTCTTATCGATAAGTCTAAATTCATTACTTTTTACAAGTTGATAATCTACGCAGTGAGTTGTCAAGCTTGAGTCTATTAATTGAATTTTCTGCTAAAAATTCTAGGTCTAAAAATTCTATGTCTTTCTCCTCAATGAACCGTCTTTCAATTTTTGTAGACGGGAACAATATGTTCTACGCGCAACAGAAGAATGGCTGGTTTTTTGATCCGAGGAGAGTTCTAGAACACTTCGTCAGTGACCCAGAAGTTACCCTGATTAATGCCTTTTGGTACACTGGCTTGAAAGATCCTCAAGACCAAAGAGGCTTTCGAGATGCCTTGATCAGTCTTGGTTACACCGTCCGCACAAAAATCTTAAAAGAGTACTATGATGATCATTCAGGACGGATTTCACAGAAAGCAAATTTAGATATTGAAATCGTCGTCGATATGTTCAACACAGTCGATCAATACAATCGCGTCATTCTGTTCAGCGGAGATGGGGATTTTGAACGCGCAATCGAGTTATTGCGATCAAAAAATACGCATATTACGGTGGTTCTACAGAAGGAATGATTGCTAGAGAACTCCGTAATGTCACA
>JAAUOQ010000165.1 GCA_012034795.1 Leptolyngbyaceae cyanobacterium CRU_2_3 | reverse complement strand
GCGGGCTACCGTACGGTGATGGCGGTGGAGCCGAGCCAGGGCCTCGATCTGATGGTTAAGGCTCCGCCTGTGATGGTGGTGGTCGATCGTGCCGCCGGGGGCGATGCCACGCCTGCGCTTTGCAAGACCCTTCGCCAGCAGGGCAGTCGGTTGCCCCTGCTGCTGATCATGGCGCGGGACCAGGTGGAGGATCGTATTGCCTGCCTAGAGTCGGGGGCCGATGACTATCTGCTGAAGCCCTACCGCAGTGAGGAATTCTTAAAACTGGTGTGCTTCTATCTCAAGACAGAGGTGACAGAGCATGAGCAACTGCGGTTTGCTGACCTGGTGTTGGACCTGGGTCTGCGGCAGGTGCTGCGCAATGGGCGATCGATCGATCTGACCCTCAAGGAGTTCGAACTGCTCAAGTTTTTGATGGAGCATCCTCGGGAGGTGCTGCCCCGTGAGCAGATTGAACAAGTCCAGCCCCAGGCTTTTGCTAGCAACCCCCAAAATATTTATATTGCCGACGGTATTCATGTGCCAGTTACAGCGATCCTTCCAGGAGGTAACCGCTTAGCAGTGGGTGAAAAAACCAGTGTCGAGTTTCAAACTACCACTGGTAAGCCCCTTAAGGATCTTTTAGCGGAATATCCAGAAACCGAGATCATTCCCTCCTGGACGATTACCAAGGGTGAAAATCTCGTTCGATTTGACGAGAATGGTAACTTAGAGGCACTTAGCCCTGGTGACGTTACGCTTCAAGGTAAGGTACCTGGCCTGGCCACTAACAAAGGTTTCTTATTTATTAAAGCCCTAGGACGTGTCGGAGCCTTCGACCAGCAGAACGGAAAAATTAACTGGGATATTCTAGGGATGGTTCTGTTCTTTGGTATCAGTCTCTATATTAACCAGTTGCTTTCTGGACAAGGCTCTAGTGGAGATAACCCTCAACAGGCTGCTGTCAACCGGTTTACACCCATCATCTTCTCTGGCATGTTTCTGTTCTTCCCACTTCCTGCTGGAGTGCTGATGTACATGGTCATTGCCAATATTTTTCAAACTCTTCAAACGTACATTTTGTCTAGAGAGCCACTACCGGAAAACTTACAAAAGCTTGTGGTAGCTCAAGAAGCGGTTAAGTCATCGGGTGCCGAAATTAGAGAGGCATTGCGTTTGAACCTGCCCGCTCGAAGAAAGAGACGGAAGAATCGAAGAAAGACTCAACTTTGAAAAAAGAGACGAAGAAAAATTCAGGGCGTGCAAATAAAAAGGGCTGAAGCTAGTGGTAGATGAACAGCTAATTCAACGGGGCAAACAGTGGCTAGAGCGCCTAACGGCATTAGTAGGTCTTCCTGCTCAAGTTGCAGTCGATGTTGAAAAGCTGGACACGGAGGGCAGCTACTGGTTAACAATTGACAATGGCGGTTTAACGACTGAGCAAACTCAAGCTCTCTTGGGGGTTAACGGTTCTGTTCTAGATGCAATTCAGTATTTGGCTAATACCACATTAAATTTAGGTCAGCCTGAAGAGTCCCAAACTGCCTATACAATTGAGCTAGCAGGCTACCGAGTTCGACGGCAAGCTGAGCTTCAGGAGATGGCAGACCAAGCGGCTCAGCAGGTAAGGCAAACAGGTGGAGAGTACGAGCTGGTGTCCTTATCTGCCGCAGAGCGTCGTCAAGTCCATACTTACCTCAAATTGTTTGATGATCTTGAAACGGAGAGTCGGGGACGGGAACCCGATCGCCGTTTAATTGTCAGGTTGGCTCTTTGAGCCTTTCCCAAATCTTCAGATTTATTGCATAAATAGGTAACGCCATTATGGAAGCTATCCACATTCCACAATTGTTAGAGCGCCAGAACAAACTGAAAGGATTGAAGTTCAGACCTATTTATCTGGGCTAGAAACTCTGACTCAGGTTAGTGGCGAAATGCAAGTTGTTCACCAGGGAAACTATCTGGAGGTTTCAGCCAAAGCTGAGACGATTATGACGCTAATTTGCGATCGCTGCCTCCAGCAGTACAACCAGCGGATTAAAGTGAACACCTCCGAACTGATCTGGCTTCAAGAGACTGCCGTTGGGGTTAATGAAGAGGTTTTAGAGCAGGAGATTGCTCTAGAGGATCTGGTAGAAAATCTACACCCCCAAGGTCACTTTTATCCAGATGCGTGGCTTTATGAGCAATTTTGCTTAGCCCTCCCACAACGGCAGTTATGTAGCAAGGGTTGTACAGGTATTGCTGTTGATACGACTCAACCCCTCAACACTAAGCCTAAAATCGATCGTCGCTGGGCTTCCCTAGAAACTCTGAAAGACCAGTTCTCTAATTAGTTTGCCTCTAGCTTTTGTATCTGCCCGATATTTTAGCCATTGTTGAGTTTTGATGCTGAGGTGCTATGGAGTAGAAACTGGGTGTTAAATGTCAGGAGGATGGCAAACTCGTTCCTCCCACGTTTTATACCGGCTATCGGATTCCTTTAAACCTAATGAGCTTTAACGACGAATTTGAGCTGCTCCTCCGGGCGCGCTATCCCTTAATCTACATTCCTACGCAGGAAGAAGAGCGCGTAGAAACTGCGATCGCCCATTCAGCCAAGCAGCAAGGTAACCGTAGCCTCTATATTTGGGATTTTGTCGATGGCTATCAAGGCAATCCTAATGATGCAGGCTTTGGGCGGCGCAATCCCCTACAGGCTTTGGAATTTGTTGAGAAGCTACCTGCCACAGTGTCGGCAATTTTTGTTCTACGGGACTTTCACCGATTTTTAGAAGATGTATCGGTTGCTCGTAAGCTGCGTAATCTGGCGAGGTTGCTCAAATCTCAACCCAAAAATCTCGTCATTCTCTCACCGCAAATTACCATTCCAGAAGACCTGGGTGAGGTTCTGACTGTGTTAGAGTTCCCGTTGCCGCATATTCCAGAAATTCAGACTGAGCTAGAGCGCTTATTTTCTGCAACAGGACACATATTAGACCCTCGCCTACTAGATGAGGTAGCACGTTCCTGCCAGGGCTTGTCTATGGAGCGGATTCGGCGGGTATTGGCCAAGGCGATCGCCACTCACGGTAACTTCCAACCTGAAGATGTAGAGCTGATCTTGGAAGAGAAACGACAGACCATTCGCCAAACCCAGATTCTCGACTTTTATCCTGCTGCTGAAAAAATTTCTGACATCGGCGGCTTAGATAACTTGAAAGATTGGCTACTGCGCCGAGGCGGTGCTTTTTCGGAACGAGCTAGACAATATGGATTGCCGCATCCTAGAGGACTCTTGCTAGTGGGTATTCAGGGAACTGGTAAGTCCCTGACAGCAAAAGCGATCGCCCATCACTGGCACTTGCCATTGCTGCGGCTTGATGTCGGTCGGCTATTTGCTGGATTGGTCGGTGAATCTGAATCTCGAACGCGCCAGATGATTCAGCTTGCAGAGGCATTGGCTCCTTGTGTCCTGTGGATTGATGAAATCGACAAAGCTTTTGCTGGACTTGACGGCAGAGGAGATGCCGGAACCACTAGCCGCGTTTTTGGCACGTTTATTACCTGGTTAGCAGAGAAGACTTCGCCTGTCTTTGTGGTTGCAACTGCTAACAATATTCAAGCCTTACCACCAGAAATGTTGCGTCGTGGCAGATTCGATGAAATTTTCTTCGTGGGACTCCCAAGTCAAGAGGAACGGCGGGCTATTTTTGCCGTGCACCTCTCTCGCTTGCGACCGCATAACCTGCAAGCCTACGATCTCGATCGCCTTGCTTATGAAACACCTGACTTTTCAGGAGCCGAAATTGAACAAATTTTGGTGGAAGCAATGCACATTGGTTTTAGTCAAAATCGAGACTTTACCACTGAAGATGTTTTAGAAGCGGCTAGCCAAATGATTCCCTTAGCCAGAACTGCTCAGGATCAAATTCAGCTTCTACACGATTGGGCAGCCAATGGCAGGGTTCGGCTGGCTTCACGGCAATCTAGCTTAAGCGATCGCATACAGCAGTTGTAGATGCGCCATCACCCCTTAGAATAGGGAGTCTCCCTATCACTCTTTCGACGGACTGCCTCTTATGAGTTTGTCTGGAATCAGCAAGTTTATCCTTGGTTTTCTACTGGCAATTGCCTTGATTGCCTTAGCAGGTGTAGGTACTACACGCTATTTCTTGGCTCAACTTGCCACTCCGCCTGCCCGTCCTACTTTTGCGAATGATCCTTCTCCTTCTCCTCCCGCCGATGCTCCTTCTTCTCCTCCCACTGCTTCTGTCCCAAGCCCGCAGCCATCGGTTACACCGTCGCCTAGTCCTACCCTTGCTAGCTCACCTGGGACACAGGGCTATGCCGCCCGCGTTACTCAACCCATTGGTTTGATCTTGCGTCAAGATCCAAGCGGCGAGGCAGGGCGCATTGGTGGGATTGAATTTAATCAAGAGGTCACAGTTTTAGAAGATTCTCCAGATGGGGCTTGGCAGAGGGTTCGTTTAACCAACGGGACTGAGGGCTGGGTGAAGGGAGGAAACATAGAGCGGTCAAATTAACTGAACCTCGAAGGCCGCTTCGAGGTATTAAGAAGTTTGACCAGATCTAAAACTTAGTTACAAGATCCCATGTCCCAATCAAGCAATCTACCAGAAAGTGGTAGGTTGATTTGATACGCGTTGTAATTAACCTTTGGATAAACTGGATAAAAATGTACGATAAGAATTCTAAGAAAGACTGGGTGGGTGGAGCCATCACGGCTGCTCTAGGCGCGGGAATTGTCACTACTTTTGCCATTAGCCAAGGGCAACATCCGCTGATGGCATTTGGAATTACTGGCTTTGCAGTCGCAGCCACTCTGCTGCTGGATCATTTCATGCCATAACACTCATGCCATAACATTTCAAGACAAAGCAAAATTAAATTTGTAGAGGGGTTGGCACTTTGTCTTAACCTCTCTTTTTTGGTCAATTTTTTCCAACATTGGGCTGTTCAAATCTGCTGATTGGAAATATCAGATCACATTGCTTCTGCATCAGTTACAGTAGCTACCAACCGTTATGTAAATGTTAATGATTCAGAATATTCTCAAACGGAACAATGTGAGTGTGTTTGGGCAAGGTACGCAGCCCATGCTGTTTGCTCATGGGTTTGGATGTGACCAAAACATGTGGCGTTTCATTACACCCGCCTTCGAGGAAGATTACCAAATTATCCTCTTTGACTATGTTGGATCTGGCAAATCAGATCTGCAAGCTTATGGGGCTGAGCGATACGGAAACCTCAAAGGCTATGCTCAGGATGTCCTCGATATTTGCGAAGCGTTAGCGTTGACAAATGTCATTTTTGTAGGGCATTCCGTTAGCAGTGTCGTTGGTATCTTGTCTTCCATCCAATCCCCTCGTCACTTTGAACATCTCATTTTCATCGGGCCTTCACCTTGCTATATCAATGACTTACCGGACTACGTAGGTGGATTTGAGCGCAAAGACATTGAGGATTTGCTTGATATTATGGAGAAAAATTACATTGGTTGGGCGAGTTTCCTAGCCCCTATTTTGATGAAGAATGAGGATCAACCTCATCTGACTCGCGAACTGGAAGAAAGTTTTTGCTCGACTGATCCGGTAATTGCAAAGCGCTTTGCTGAGGTAACTTTTTACTCCGATAACCGCAGTGATTTGCCCCAGGTGACAGTGCCATCTCTGATTTTGCAATGTGCGGAGGATACAATCGCCCCAGTGGAAGTGGGAGATTATCTACATCGCCACTTGTCCAAAAGTACATTGAAACAGATGCAAGCTACAGGGCATTGCCCTCACATGAGCCATCCCCAAGAGACTATCCATCTGATTCAAGAATACCTGACAGATGCTTATGTTACCTGAGATTATGTTACCTGAGACGCATTGGCAACTCATTTTAATGACTTCTCCAAGTGATCCACCAGATAGATGAGCTACTCAACACGGTGCCCTGTGGATTCCTTTCGTTTAATGATGATGGTAGGATTGTTCGGATCAACGCCACGTTACTAGAATTACTTCAATATGAATCTGATGGACTAGTGGGAGGTTCGATCGAAGCGATTTTACCGATCGCCAGTCGCATTTTCTACCAGACCCATTTCTTTCCCTTGTTAAAGTTGCATAGTCAAGCAGAAGAAATCTACTTTTCACTGAGGTCAAGGCGGGGAAATGACATTCCTATGCTTGTTAATGCGGTACGTCGAAAGCATGTAGGAGCCTACCTCAACGACTGCATTTTCATACCCATCCGCCAGCGTATCCAGTATGAAGATGAGATGCTTCAGGCAAAGAAATTAGCGGAGGCAGCTATTCGCGCCCAAAAGCAGGCAGAAACGGCTCTGCGGCAGCAGTATGACAGGGCAATATTACTAGCAGAAATTACTCAACGGATTCGTCAATCTCTAGATTTATCTACCATTTTTGAGGTTTCGGTTCAAGAAATCCGCCAATTTGTTCATGCCGATCGCGTGAGCATTTTTAAGTTTTACCCTGTCTGCAATTTGGGTGAAGGGGAATTTGTTGCCGAAGCCGTTATTGAAGGATGTGAATCTATGGCAGCAATTAAGATTAGAATGCCTGACTATTGTTTTGGTGAACAATATGCTGCCTATCAGCAGGGCAAAATCCAAGCAGTAGGATGATATTAGCAGTGCTGAACTGTCCGAATGTCATCGGGATATTCTGAAGAAAATCCAAGTTCAAGCTAGTTTAGTGGTGCCATTGCTCAAGGTTGGAGATTTATGGGGTTTGTTATGTATCCATGAATGTTCTGCCCCTCGTCACTGGCAGGCATCTGAGATTGATTTAATTCAGCAAATTGCCACCCAGTTAGCGATCGCCATTCAACAGGCAGGTTTATTTGAGCAATTGCAAACAGAGTTATCAGAACGACGGATCACAGAAACAAAATTGATAGAGAGCAACGAACAGCTTTCCATCGCCAACACCGAGCTTCAGCAAGCTACTGCTCAACTGACGGCTGCTAATCACGAGTTGGAAGCTTTTGCCTACTCGGTTTCTCACGATTTGCGATCCCCTTTGCGGGCGATCGACGGATTTAGTATGATCCTGCTCGAAGACTATGGCGAGCAATTTGATGAAGAAGGCAGAAATTACTTTAATCGCATCCGCAATAATGTTCATCGCATGGGCATGTTGATTGATGACTTGCTGCGTTTATCAGGAGTTTCGCGATCGGAAATGCAGTATGGCTTAGTCAACCTGAGCGATCTGGCACGGCAAATTGTCAGCGATCTGCAAATCTCCCAGCCAGCACGAGAGGTTGAACTGGTGATTGTATCAGAAGCAATGGTCTATGCGGATGGTAATTTAATGCGCGTTGTCCTGGAAAACCTCTTTCAGAATGCCTGGAAGTTCACCAGTCATCATTCTACCTGCCGCATCGAATTTGGCATGGCTCAGATTCAGGAGCAAACTACCTATTTTGTCCGGGACAATGGTGCAGGATTTAATATGGCATTTGCCACCCAACTTTTTGGTGTATTTCAACGATTACACAGTACAAATGAGTTTCCAGGGACTGGTATTGGTTTAGCTACAGTCCAAAGGGTCATTCATCGTCACGGCGGAAAAGTGTGGGCGGAAGGGGTTGTCGAGCAGGGAGCCACCTTCTATTTCACATTGCCAAGCATTAGCTAGTAGTGGGGAAGCCCAGCGATCTAACCGTGGTTTTATCCAAGCGCGAAGCACTATAACCCATGCGCTGCCGCGTCAGGACAGAGGACAGCGCCCGCAGGAACACATTATCTTTGCAGTTGAAAGAATTGGAAATTGCCATACATCTGTTTTATGTAATTTTGCCTCAAGCAGATTTGCTTAAACGTAGATATGATTAAAGCGCTACATGTGATGTATTATGGAAACTCATAATTTCCTTGACTCCACATCTAGCAATAATAATTTGCCATAATATGGACAGTGCTAAATCCATCGCTCTACTCAGTGGATTGCTCTAACAGCGAAGTTTTGAAAACAATATTTTTACTTTCTCTCCCCTGCTTTGAGTCAGATTAATTTTGAGGAGGCATTTCGGCCCTATGAAACTTCCAGCCCATTATGGTTTATTGAATTTCCGTATTGCTTGTCGTGTGAGTCTGGTGAGCCTGCTGCTACTATCCACGATTTTCAGCACAGTTCGCCCTGCTCTGGCTCAAGTTACTACCCCCCTTACTCTACGGCTAAATGATAGTGGTGATAGCGTTGCTGAATTGCAACGGCAATTGCTGAATTTAGGTCACTACAATGGCGAAATTACTGGATTCTATGGACCTATGACTCAAGCAGCGGTAGCTCGCTTTCAGGAGACCGTAGGGTTGACTGCTGATGGAGTGGTGGGGTCGGCAACTCAATCAGCCTTACAATCGGGGTCAGTCTCTTCTGCGACTGGCTCTACACCCCAATCGCTCGTGCGTTTGGGAGATAGCGGCGATCAAATTGCTGAACTCCAGAAACGACTGGCAGATTTAGGATATTACAGTGGCTCAATATCAGGTTCGTTTGATCTTCTGACCGAAGAAGCCGTTTCTCGCTTTCAGCAAGCCCAGGGACTGCCAGCCGATGGCATTGTTGGGCCTGCAACTGAGGTTGCTCTACGTCAACCGACTGGTCAAGCGGTTCCTTCTGGAAATTCATTGCCCTCTGCGATCGCCCCACTCCAGGAATTTTAAAATTGGGTGATACGGGAGCGGCTGTATCTGAACTGCAAGCGCGGCTGACAGATACTGGTTTTTATCGAAGCGCAATTACAGGGACTTACGATGTTCCAACCCAGGCTGCTGTGATTGCATTTCAGCGATCGCGAGGACTGATTCCGGATGCATTGCTG
>JAAUOQ010000164.1 GCA_012034795.1 Leptolyngbyaceae cyanobacterium CRU_2_3 | reverse complement strand
CGCATCCACGGTAATCGCCCCCTCAAAACCTTGACTGGACTAGCAACCCGGCCCACCTTAGCGCGAGTACGAGAAGCACTTTTTAATATTTGGCAAGGCGAAATTGAAGGCTGTCGATGGCTCGATCTCTGTACGGGCAGTGGTGCTATAGGAGCGGAAGCGCTGTGCTGGGGTGCGGCATCGGTGACGGGTATTGAGCAATCGGGACAAGCATGCCGTGTGGCTCAGCACAACTGGCAGCAGATAGCGAAGCCAGCACAACAGTTTCAGGTGATTCGGGGAGATGTAATTCAAAAACTGCCCACGTTGGCAACCCAGCAGTTCGATCGAATTTATTTTGATCCGCCCTATGCTGGTGGACTGTATGACGCTGTACTGGCAGCGATCGCT
This sequence comes from Leptolyngbyaceae cyanobacterium CRU_2_3, assembly GCA_012034795.1. Taxonomy (GTDB): domain Bacteria; phylum Cyanobacteriota; class Cyanobacteriia; order Elainellales; family Elainellaceae; genus Drouetiella. Next base: position 8,541 of record JAAUOQ010000164.1, on the reverse strand, counting down.
CAGTATGATCTCCTTGCTCCAGAGGGTGAACTCGCTGCCGAACATAGTCCTCAGCAAAACCTGCCAGAAGCAGTGGGTCAACTGTCTGTTACTCGGCGCAAAGTTTACGGCAATACTGCGTTGACGTTTTACAAAATTCAGAATTATACAATCCAGCAATCTCCTGACTCATTCTCAAGACCTGTCGTATCCCCAAAATAGAACCAACTGTTATGAACCCAGTGCTGTTTCATCTGGCATTTCCAGTCACTGATATTGCTCAAGCCAAAGCCTATTATGCTGATGGATTAGGGTGTCAAGTGGGTCGAGAAACCGTCAACTCTGTTATTTTGAATCTCTATGGTCACCAGCTTGTGGCTCATTTAAGTCATGAACCTTTGACGGCTCAGAAAGGGATTTATCCTCGTCACTTTGGCCTAATCTTCACGTCCGAAGCCGATTGGGAAGCGCTGTTAGAGCGATCGCAGCAACGAGGACTCACTTTCTACCAACAGCCCAAATATCGGTTTACGGGTCTGCCCTTAGAACATCGCACTTTCTTTCTAGCAGATCCTTTCCAAAACCTGATGGAGTTCAAATATTATGCTCATTCCTCTGCCATTTTTGGAGAAGTGGAATTTGCCCAAATTGGCGATCGGACCTAGGATCTGGCACATCAGGAAACTGATTTTTATCACAAGCGCGAAGCGCTATAAACCAGAGCAGCATCTTGCCGCTTTTCCCGTTGTCCTGCTCAATGGTTCAGCCTCTCTTCACTGTCCTAGCGCCAGATCAATTCGCCGTTGGGCGGTTTGCAACGCTTCTTCTGGAGTGCTTTTTTGCAGGAGAGCCGATTCGATCGCCCGTCCCAGGTTTTCAGAAATCCGGTTGTAGCCAGGGAAAATGGGGCGCGATCGCCCATACTGCGCTTGCTGAAGAAAGACCTTGAGCACAGGCTGCTTGGCGATGAAATCTTGATAGGCAGGGCTTTGGCGAGACTTGAGATTCACAGGTAGATAGCCTGTGCCTACCGCCCACTCTGTCTGGAAGGATGCGCTTAAAACATACTCCGCAAAGACTTTAGCCGCTTGCTCTTCTGCGGGCGTGGTTTTGAAGATAAACAAATTCTCACCGCCCAAACTAGTGGCCGATCGAATACCCGATGGGATGGGCATGACGGCAAAATCAGTCATGCCTGAGTCCTGAAGTTGTCCCAGTGTCCAGGGTCCTGTAATCTGCATGGCAACTTTGCCTGCCAAAAAGCCATCTAACTCGTAGCCGCGTTCGGGCTGAGAAAGCACCGCAGAGCCATCGCTGATCAAGTTTTGCCAGAGTTGCAGGGCAGCGATCGCCCCATCATTGGCAAGCTGCACCTGGGGCCTGTTAGAGCCTAATTCTGGACTGACCAATTCGCCACCACCGCCCCACATAAACGGCAGCCAGGTGAACACTGTCCACTCCCCTTTGCCCAAGGGCAACACCATGCCATGCTGGTTGTTCGCAGGTTGGGTCAACTGCTTGGCCACTTGCCGCAACTCATCCCAGGTTTTGGGAATAGCCGTGATGCCTGCCGCCTCAAACAAGCTAGGACGATAGAAAATCCCGACGTTGTTAACATCAAATGGAATCGCCCAAATATGGTTTTCCCAGGCGATCGCAGCCATCAGGGCCGGATCAATCTCTGCCTTGACTGGGCGGGTGGTTAGCCAATCTTCTAAGGGCAGAATCGCATCAAGTTCTACAAGCTGCCCAGTGATCATCGGTGCATACCACAACAGATTGGGTGGGGTATTACCCACCACAGCCGCCAGGATTTTGGGCATCTGCTGATCGCCTTGCCCCACATAGAGCGATTCTACTTGGATAGTGGGGTGCGTCTGGTTGAATTGATCCACGAGTTTTTGGAGAACATCCCGATTGGCAGGAGGATTGACCCCCTGCCAGAGGGTGAGATGAATGACACCGGGCAAGCTGCCCGCAGCCTGACAACCTGATAGCGCCATCAGACTGGCAATTAAACAGACCATCAAGCCCATTTTCAGGAGAGTGACCCGAAACTGCCTGACGCCTGCAAAGCCTTTCACCATTTCAGATACTACCTAAACGATACAACAGCCGTTCACTTGATTATTTTAGGGGCAGTTGCACTCTTGCTAAGCCAACGAAAGCTGGGGTACACTCCCGGCTCCTAAATTAATGATTGGATCAATCAACGGTTGAGGCAGGGTTCGTCCCACCGCAGTGGCGATCGCCCCCAAACTATGTGCCAAATTTACCATTTCGTCCAAAGATAGCGCTTGACGGGCATCGGAAACCGACTGTTCTGGCTCAGGATGGCATTCCACCATCACACCATCAGCACCACAGGCGATCGCTGCTCTAGCCAAATCTGCGACCAGTTCGCGTTTGCCTGCTGCATGGCTTGGATCAACCAACACAGGCAGATGAGTAATTTGCTTCAGCGCAACGACCGCGCCCAAATCTAGAACATTTCGGGTGTAAGGGTCGAAGCTACGAATGCCGCGTTCGCACAGAATCACATTAGGGTTGCCATGACTGAGAATATATTCGGCAGCCATGACAAATTCTTCGATAGTTGCTGCCAATCCCCGCTTCAACAACACGGGTTTCTCTATCTTGCCCAAGGCTTTGAGTAAGTCGAAGTTTTGCATATTGCGGCTACCCACTTGCAGCACATCGGCATAGGTGACAATATCCTGAATTTGGGAGATAGCCATGACTTCGGTAATCATCGGCAAGCCAGAGCGATCGCGGACTGCCTGCAAAATTTTTAATCCATCTAATCCTAAGCCTTGGAAGTCGTAAGGAGAGGTACGGGGCTTGTAGACGCCGCCCCGGAGGGCTTGAACAGGAGCCAGAACTAGCCGACTGGCTACCGCTTCCATCTGCGCCTGACTCTCGACTGAGCAAGGGCCACCCACAATCAGCAAATCTGGGCCGCCGATGGTGATGCGATCTGAGAGTCGGACAATCGTGTTGGAGGGGCTACTAGTTTTGAGTGCAAGTTTAGCTTTCTGCATGGGAAATCTCCTGGATGATGGGGATGATGATGGGGATGATGAAGTTAAAAGCAGTGAGAAGTAGAAAAAAGCCAGCGAGGATTGGATGACAACAAAAAACCCGGAACCTCTTCAGGCTCCGGGTTTGGTCACAGACATGACCAAATTTTACCCAGAGCCGATCGGGGTCCAAAAATAAAAACCAAAAAACCAGCTAGAGCGTGAGTAAGCCATATTGAGCAAGGGCAAATTTAGATAAAGACAGATTGAGATGAAGACAAGCTAGATCAAACAAAAACCGCAGCGTTGAGTCTGCGGTTCACCTTGAGTTGCCATGTTCAAATGGACTCACCCCCGGTGAACCTCCGTAAAAAACCAAAAGTAAAAAACTTGATGCGTCATAGCTGCTAGGTTAATTGGCTAAGTTGCCACTGATCGAGGGAAAAAGTCTGTAACCTATTGCCAACCGTAACAAAATATTTGAAAGCCCGTCAAGCCCCCATCAGGGTAATCGCTAAAGCTGCTCCAACTTTGTGGGGCCCAAATATTTGATCAAATAGGGCGAAAACACCTCATAAATCAACGTAATGGGACGACCATGATGCCAGAACAAATAGTACCGTCCCCAGAACGGGCCCGATTGCCCAAACGCTATTTCCAGAGCGGCAGAATGTCCATATTGCACGCCCTGAATATCCCGGTAGAGTTCTGTGCGCGATCGCGCCAAATTTGCCCAAATCGGGATTGAGCGGTTTTGCAAATACTCGTCTACATGGCCAGCTTCCCACCAAGAGGTGGCATAAGCCATGCGTTGTCCGGAGGCGGTACGCAGCCAAACCTGACGGCGCAGTAAGGGCCCAGACAAAACTTGAATGGGTTCTGGTGCACCATCTGGATCTTCGCCAATGAGCGACATGTCAATGACATCGACCTCGGTCAATTCTCCCGTCAGCAATTGCAGATGCCGAGTGGGTGAGCCGTCGCCCAAGAGCAACATTTGCCAAGGAGGAGCCAATAGTTGATGGGATAATCCACCCTGGATTGCCGATTCATCTGCCTGCCAGATGGCATGAAGGGCATACCACTGTGTTGGCAGGATCAAGCTTTGTGGGGGGTTGAAGGCTGGAGTCAAAATGGGTTCACAAAACTTTAAGTTCTCTCTGCATCATAGCAAAGATAGCAATCCTCAATCCTGGGTTAGATTGCTCCGTTGTGCGAGCAAGATTTTCGCCTTCGGTTCAAATAGGATTACTATAGGGTGTGCTTTTGCTGGACAGTAGTCTACTTTAAAATCTCCTGGGGAATTAAACAATGTCGCTGCCAAAATTGACCTCTGAAGATGCCAAAAAACTCTGCACTGGACGGGATTACTACATCTTTGTAGATGAAAGCTTATCGATGACCACGCCCGATTGTCCGGGTGCAACCAGCCGCTGGAATTACACCAAAGAAGTCGTTAACTTTATTGTTACCAAGTGTGATGAGTTTGATCCAGATACTGGCATTGATCTGGTTTTCTTCGGTGGACAGCCTCGTGTGTTCGATGAAATTACCTCAGATAACTTAGCTCAGCATTATCCTGAACGGCCAACGGCAGGTTCAACTTATCTAGGAACCGCTTTTGATCTGGTGTTCAAACGCTATTTTGGTGGAGCAAAAACGCGGCCCATCACCATAGTAGTCTTAACCGATGGGGAAGCCAGTGATCCTAAAGTGGTGGAGACAGCCTTGCGAAATGCAGGACAAGCGAGTGCTTCAGGGGAGTTAGTTGCCGTTGCCTTTTGGCAAATTGGCTATGATGCAGGTGCTGCCAGATTTCTCAAGAAACTGGATGACGATCTCGGAGAAATTGACATTGTCGATACGCAAAGTATGGATACAGTCGTTGACAATTTTGGCAGCTTAGAGATTCTGTTGGCGGCCGCTATAGTTGATTGAAGAGAGATTGTTGGTTAGAAGAGAGTTGAGTTAGTTGAATCGGCATTGACTGAATCGGCATTGACTGAATCAGCATTGACTGAATCAGCGTTGATTAGACAAGGAGTGAATGAAAAGGAGCTTTCTGCATGGAACCAAATCCTTATCTACAGCTTCAGTCGGATCAAAACCCTTATCTGACTGCTGCCCTGAGTCGGGAAGCAGATTCTCATTTGATTCAGAATTTGCTTGGCTTAGTGCCCGAACTCTTGCCTGAACCGTCTTTAGGGGCTGCTCAAGGGGTCTACCAGTCTGCTTTGGAAGTCTCGCCAGACTCCCCAGACGCAGGCTATACCTCAGCTACGGGAACGCCTCAATTTAATCCATATCAATCCACTCCGGCTCAACCGATCGCTAGGGGACAACACAACGTTTCTCCTGACTCGTCCTCTGATGATTCCAGAGGCAACCAATTAACCCCTAAAAAACCGCCTGTTGAAAAACCGCCTGTTGAGACTCTCTACCGTTCTCCTGAAGCAGTCCTTCGCGAAACAGCAAGGCAACAGCAGCAAGAGCAGGAGCGATCGCAACAGGCAGCAATTCAGCAGCAACGTTTAGAACAGGAACAAAAACAGCAAGCTACTGCTGCACAGCATCAATTAGAACTACGTGCCAGGGCATTTTTAAGAAAGGTAAATGCCCTTGACCCCTTAGACAGCGAACGAATGTGGTTTGAGTCTTTTGCTGAGCATTGCCCTAGCCGCTTGGCAGCCGCAATAGAGTTGATTAAAACCGCTTAGCCTCAGCTTTAATTTAGGCTCGCACCGCCATCACTTCAATTTCCACAAGCCAACCTGGATTCACCAAACCCGCGACTTGCATTGCCGACCGGGCCGGTAAATTAGGCTGTTCTGGCGTACCAAAAAATTGGGTATATCCTGCCATAAAACCTGCAAAATCCATTTTGCCGCCTTTGTCTGGATCTCCTACCAGAAACACCTGCATTTTCACCACATCCCCCCATCGTTAATCCCATGTCTGCTAAAATCTCCTGGGTTCGCTGGAGCACACTGACGGTTTGAGTTTGGGTGTCGCCATAGGCTTGGATGGAGTTCTCTGGCGCGGTTGTGTCAATGACCGGAGGAACCTGGCCACTGACATAAACAAAGGTGGTGTTGCCCGGAACTTCGACAGCACGGGCAATTGGAAAGCTGGAGTTAGGGATGGGGTAGCGAATTATGCCCTGAGCCAGAGATTTTGCTGGAGTTGTGGCAAGGAGGGCGATCGCTAAACCCAGTGACAACAGCATCACCCAACTCAATTTTGCCAAGCTAATTTCTGCCAAGCTAATTTCTGTCCAGATTGCAGTTTCCAAAGTTTAAACATTAGTTTGCATCACTCCTCATGATTTTTTTAGGCTGCCCTGATTTTTTAGGCTGCCCTGATTTTTTAGGCTGATATCGCTTGAAGCTGAGTAGAGATTTTTTGCACAACCTGAAGAGCCGACAAAATTGCACCTTCTTGCCAACCTGTGAGATAGCTCATGTGTTCTCCCGCTAGGTAAATAGAATCATCGGCTTCGGACAAAGTGCGGTAAGCCGTTTCGCGATCGCTCTCTTCCCACTCGATCCAGCCGCCTCGACTGTAGGGAATTTTCTCCCAGGCAATACTGACTCCGCTCGCTACAGAGACTTCGCGGCCGTAGCCAGGATGAAGGGTCTCGCCATCGGCGATCGCCTGCCGCAGCCGCTCTGCGGGAGCTAAAGGAGCCAGACGTTTGCTAATGGGATTGTCCCAAATATAGGCCCCTACAATCACGCCTTTGGACTGGTGGAACCCCACAGCCGGATACCAAATTTGGGTGATATCTCGCTCTGTCCAGGAAATGCCGCCATAGATGTGAGCATCTTCTTCCCAAAAACGTCGATTGGCTTGAAACCCTACTTTCATAGCATTGGCATAGGAAGCGCCGCCTGTGGCGATCGCGCTTTTAAAGGCAGGGGAAAAGTCAGCAATCAATGTCTTTCAGCACGGAGAGCGGAAACGTGCAAATGGCGAAATTTGCCTCCAGGGTTGCTGGAGTTGCGGTGGTTTTATCTGTGTAGACTATCTGCACACCCGCACTGGTTTTGCGGATTTGACTGACCTCTACGTTGTACTGAATCAGTTGCCCAACTTGGCGCTCAAACGCTTTGGCAATTTGATCCATGCCCCCAATGGGTTGCAGCATGGTCGCGGCTTGGTCGCAACCTTCGCCAAACTGAAGCTTATATTCCCAGAAAGCAGACTTTAATAGCTCTGACATCGGTAATATTTCATACCTCTCGCCTGGCGTTAGCCCTGCCCCACGCGGTTGTTTGTAGCTAGAGCGAGCTGTCCCTTTGTAGAGATAGTCTTTGTCTAGGGCACCAAAACTCTTGACTAGCTTCAGCAACTGTTCTTTGTCTTCTTCAGAAATCTCCTGATCCAGGGCATTCTTGCTAACTGCTTTTGCCAATAGTTCGGCAATATATCCGCGTGTGTCATTGACCACACGTCGATTCATCATGGGCTGGCCGCCAAAGGCTTCATCATCTTGGAAATAAGCACCCCGATTCTCGTTGACAATGACTTGAAGTGGGACGCCAAACTCTTTGCAGTAGCCTAAAAGGTGAGTGTGGTGATGGGGGATGCGGGCGGGCCCAGGATTGATGTAGAGATCCTCAGCGATTTCAAAAGGACAAGTTTGTTGACTGTCGATCTCGGCGACTGTATCGCCGCCGCGCAGCGTCCAGCAACGCCCACCTGCGCGATCGCGCGCTTCCAGAACAGTGCAGGTGTAACCTGCTTTAGTCAACTCGTAGGCTGCGGTCATGCCTGCCAGACCGCCTCCCAAAATTGCCACCTTCACCCCTTCGCCTGAACCGGCTGCGAGTTGAGGGCGTTTGCTGGCAGTTGCCGCAGAATTCCAGAATCCCAAGGCGTTTAAGGTGGTCAAGACGGCGGCAGTCCCTCCGGCTCTCCCTACCAAATTCAACAATGTTCGTCGGTTCATGAATGCACTCCATACCGTAATTAGCTTTTGACGCTGAGCTTTTATCTGGGCGATCGCTACTTTTGTGGTTACTACTTTGGCAAGTAGGAACTCTAAAAACTGAAGCCAGTCAATACCGACTTTGTGAGTAGGATGGCAGAGATAAATAGGTAAGCGAATCACTCAGATAGTTCGTTGTTCAATCTGTTAATTCTGCTCCATTGTCAATAGATCAAATAAGTCAGGTGCTAATTTTAAAGCTCCTAGACTTTGACACTATGCATAGCAACCCTAGACCCGTGATGAGGAAATCCTGAGAAGTTTGACAATAAAGATACGAAAAATTAAGTGGCGTCCTCTTTACCGCTTCTCACAAATTATTCAGGATGGCTGTATTTAAGGCTATTGATTCGATCGACATAATAAAAATTAGCCTTTTTCTTGAATTCTAAAATGTGTCGCTTGATGCAATTAGTCAATTTTCTTCTGAAGCTTTAAGAGTCAAAATATCTCAGTAATAGAAGTAATTTTTTTCGGCAATTTCAGGTAAAAATCGATCGCCTCTCTAGAATATTAGTACGTAAAAGAACCTAATTAGCCTTATGGATTTTA
>JAAUOQ010000163.1 GCA_012034795.1 Leptolyngbyaceae cyanobacterium CRU_2_3 | reverse complement strand
GCAAGCCTTCTCTGCGGTTATCTCATCAATGATTGAGATGCATAGAGACTCAGTAGATCGCAAATGGGATTTTGGAGCTTTGCGATCTACTGAGACTAACCAAGCCATGAGTAGCGCCGCTGATGCTACTCAGAACGCAACAGTCTTGCTATATTGATCGCAGGGTTAATTAAGCATTCGTTAGGGTCTGGCGTCAATTTAGCAACCCTTCTCCTAGGAGTCTTCCACTGAAAGCCTCTAAGACTTGGTGCACTAATTTATACCTCAGTCCACTAGTTTCAGAAACTGGGTACTCTACCAATACTCTCTAGAAAGTTTCCGAGCAGCAGAATGAGACTTTTAGTCGTAGACGATGATGCAATCTTCGTTCAACTCGTGGCAAAATCTTTAGTCCGCCAAAATTACTTGGTTGACATCGCCATGGATGGCCAAATTGCCTGGGAGATGATGCAGTCCCAAGTTTATGACCTGATTGTGCTGGATATTATGCTCCCTAAATTGGATGGGGTTAGTCTATGCCACAAGCTGCGTCAGAAAGGCTGTTCCATTCCAATCTTGCTCTTGACTGCCCGGAGTAGCAGCAGTGACAAGGTAGCGGGCTTAGACGCTGGAGCCGATGACTATCTGATTAAACCCCTGGATTGGCAAGAGTTTTTGGCAAGAGTTCGGGCGCTGTTGCGGCGGGAAGGGGCTTTCTCACCAGCAATCTTGACTTGGGGGGCATTAAGCCTGAACCCTAAAACTTGTGAAGTCCACTATGCAGACCAATTGCTAGCGCTTAGACCCAGGGAATACAAACTATTAGAGTTGTTGCTGCGAAACCCTAATCGGGTGTTTAGCTGCGGTGCCATCTTAGAACACCTGTGGTCATTTGAGGATCAGCCATCTGATGACACGATCAGGGCACATATCAAGGGCTTGCGACAAAAGTTAAGACCTGTTGAAGCAGAAGATTTGATTGAAACCGTTTATGGATTGGGTTATCGTTTGAGACCTGTTGAAGAACACCCGCTAGTGGAAGAAGTACCTGTTGTTCAACCCTCTAGCAACTTCGCTCAAATTGATGAGCTACAGCAAGCCATTGCAGCGGCTTGGCAGACTGCTAAGCCTCAAATATTAGAGCAGGTTGCAGTTTTGGAAGCAACGGCTCATGCAGTTCAGGCAAGCATCCTGGAACCGCAACTTAGACAACAGGCGATCGCAGAAGCTCACAAACTTGCTGGCACCGTGGGGTCTTATGGTTTTAAGCTTGGTTCTCAGTTATCTCGTCAAATTGAGGCTCTGTTACAGGACAATCAGTCTTTCCAACCTGCGGAGATCACTACTCTCCAGGAACAGGTGACAGAACTGCGCCAGGCATTATCCGCAGAAGCGGGGATTCACTCACCGAGATCAGCGAATCGTCTGTCTAATAGTGCCTTTTCTCTCCATCCTGCCAATACGATAGACTCTGCCCGAATTCTGGCGGTCGATGATGATCCACAAATCTATAAAATTTTGAAACGGGTGTTAGAGCCTTGGGGGCTAAACCTATTTACTGTATTGGATAACCACAAATTTTGGGAATGTTTAGAAAGTACTACACCAAACCTATTGCTGTTGGATGTCGAAATGCCAGGAATCAGTGGATTGGAAATTTGTGAGCGCATCCGGAATGATTCGCGCTGGGCAGGGTTACCGATTGTATTTTTGACTGCCCATAATGATACTGAAACCATCCAAAAAGTATTTATGGCTGGAGCAGACGATTTTGTGACTAAGCCCATTGTCGTTCCAGAACTGGTCAATCGCATTATTACTCACATTGAGCGCCACCGTCTTTGGCAGAAATTAGTGGAGCGGGATGGTTTAACCCAACTTTTCACTCGCAGTAAGTTTACCCAAGATCTCGGTCAATTGATTCAAACGGCTGAGCCACAGCAGCAATCTGTGGCGCTGATATTCTTGAAAATTAATCAACTCCAATCAATTAACCACCGGCATGGGTATCAGGCAGGAGATAGTGTACTCAGGCAAATAGGGGAACTCTTGAGCCAGGAGATTAAGGTAGAGGCTCTGATTGCTCGGTGGAGTGGAAACAAGTTTGCGATCGCCATGTATGGTAAAACTGGGCTAGAGTCCCTCCATCATCTCTCTAGCGTCATCCAAGCGTTGAGCGAACGTGGATTAACCGTTCTAGATAGCACCTCCTTCTCCCTGACCCCTAGCACAGGATTTGCTCAATATCCAGAAGACGGCAAAGACGTTCAAGCACTCTGCTGCTCGGCTGAGTGCAGACTCGCTCAATCGCAGATGTGAAGAAAACACCTGCTTCTCCCTCTTTTTTATGGAATCTTCACCTGCTCAAACAACAGACTCACCTAGTTCCTTATCTTTCTACGGTACTTTAGATGCAACGGGAGTGATGCAGACTGTCAATCCTTCAGGAGCATTTAATTTAGGCTATACAATTGCTGATTTACTGCACAACTCTCGTGTTTTTTCTGGTTCATCCAGAGGATCAGCCAACGCTAAGGGCAGCGTTCGCAACACTAGCTCAGAACTCGGCAGAGATACTCAGAGAGCAGGTACACTTACTCAAATCTGATGGGAGTAATGTACTCGTCAGAGTTACTATTCAAGCCTTAAAAGGAATAGAGAAAGACACGATTTTCTGTTGAATTGCGAAGGCATTCAGGAAACCATCAATTCTCAAGCTGAAATCAACGATTGTCAACAAACCACACTAAAAATTCAATCTGTTAGTAATCACTCAAAGTATTTGCTAACAGCAACACTAATCATCATTTTAGCTGTAAACCAGACGAAGACTACGGAACAACCTTTGTTAGCGAGAACGTCGCAGCCGTTCTTGGATATGAGCCACAGCAGTTCTTGGAAGATTCTAGTTTCTGGCTTAATCATGTTCATCCAGCAGATATGGATCGAATATTTACTAGATTACCCCAATTGTTTCAGAACAATGTTCATAGCCAAGAGTTCCGCTTTCTGCACCGAGATGGACATTATTGTTGGCTTTACGAACAGTTGATCTTAATTCAAGATGCGGCGGGTTCTCCTCTAGAAATTGTGGGTTATTGGGTTGACATCAGTGAACAGAAGCAAACCGAAGCTAACTGGCACCAGAGTGAAGCTCAGTTCTGTACCATTTTGAAAATGCAGCCATTGGCATTACGGTAACAGTTCCACCCGATCACAAAATCACCCGATCGAACCCAGCTTTTCAACGGATGCTGGGGTATAGTGCTGAAGAACTGTCTCAATTGAGCTTCTCTGACCTTACTCACAGCGATGATGTATGGGTTGAAAATCAACTGATTCAGCAAGTTCTGGCGGAGCAGCGCAATACTTATACCCTGGAAAAACGATACATTTGCAAAGATGGGCAGATCATTTGGATCAATTTGATTGTATCTATCCGGTGGCAGGCCAATGGGCAGATGCAGATGGCGATTGCGATGGCGGAAAATATTACCGATCGCAAACAAGTAGAAATATCTTTGCAACAGCAGGCACAGCGAGAGCAAATGCTCAACCGGGTCGTGCAAGCTATTCGGCAGTCGCTCGATTTACAAACCATCTTTTCAACGGCTGTCTCGGAGGTGGGCAACCTGCTGAAAGAAACAACCAGAGTTGATATTAAGCAATATCTGCCAGAACGTCGGATCTGGTTAACGATCGCAGACTATACCAGAGATCTCAACGTACCCAGTGCTGTGGGACTCAAAATTCCTGATGATAACAATCCTCTAGCAGAGCGATTAAAAAAGTTAGAGGTGGTGCAGATCGACAACGCGGCTGATTTAGACGATGAAGTGAATCGCCCAATTGCTCAGCAATTTCCAGGGGCTTGGCTGCTGGTTCCCTTAAAGGTGGAACAGCAACTCTGGGGCTGTCTAGGACTCAAAACTTTGCCATCCACCTGGCAACCCTTTCAAATTGAACTGGCTCTTGCGGTGGCTGATCAACTGGCGATCGCCATTCAGCAGGCTAATCTATATCGTCAGTTGCAAACGGAACTATCTGACCGCAAACACGCAGAAGCCGCTCTGCGGAGCAGTGAAACGCGATTTCGCCAAATCTTTTCTGATGCTCCGATTGGCATGGCGCTGATGACTTTGACAGGAGGCATTACTCAAGTCAATCAAACTTTGTGCCACATGCTGAACTACACTGAGCGAGAACTTATTGCTCTGGCTTTTCATCATCTGGTGCATCCGGGAGATCTAGAACAGTATCTATTGCTGACTCGGCAACTGTTTAACCGAGAAATCTCTCAATATAAATGGGAAAAACGACTCTTAAAGCAGAATGGAGAAACAGTTTGGGTGCGTTTAATTATGACTTTGCTGCAAGAGCCTAATGGTGGTGTCATCTATCAGCTAGGAATGTTCGAGAACATCACAGAACGACACGCTATTGAACAAATGAAAGATAATTTCATCTCTATTGTGAGTCATGAATTAAGAACCCCTTTAACATCAATTCGTGGATCTTTAGGGTTACTAGCAACTGGGCAAGTTGGCGTGTTGACATCGGAAGGTCAAGAAATACTAAACATTGCTATCTCTGAGTCAAAACGTTTAGTTCGTCTAGTCAGCGATATTCTGGATCTAGAGCGCATCAAATCAGGGCATATCTCTTTGATTAAAGAGCTTTGTCAAATACCAGATTTAATTGCTCGATGTATTGACAGTGTGCGATCGATCGCGAATGCAGCAGATGTCAAGATAGAGGTTTCAGTCGTTTCAGTTATTGTCTGGGCAGACAGAGATCGCATCATTCAAGCGGTAACAAATTTACTAGATAATGCCATAAAATTCTCCATGCCTCATAGCCAAGTTTGGCTCACGGTTGCACTGTTGACTGAGGCAAAAGAGGTCGTCAGTAGAACCTCCTCCACTGGCGCACCCGTGATTCTTTTGAAGTGAAAGATCAAGGGCGGGGGATTCCACCCGAAAAGTTAGAGGTGATTTTTGAGCCGTTTGAACAGGTAGACGCAGCAGATTTTCGTCACAAAGGAGGGACTGGATTGGGACTAGGGATTTGCCAAAGCATCGTAAAAGCGCACGGCGGAAGAATTTGGGCAACTAGCAGCTTAGGTCAAGGAAGTAGTTTTTTCTTTACGCTGCCCTATAAAGCGTAAGATACTGGAGGAGACAGTCCTAAGCTCTTAAACTTTATTGTCAATTCCGTATTGTCAATTCCGTGGGGCGAGTTACTGACTAGATGCCTCTTTTTATCCTCTTGCTAGCCAAAATCTTGCTGGGCAGAGTACCAGCTTTTTTACTGCCAAACTAAAGCAGTTTTAATTTGCTCTACTAGATGCTCAGGCTCAAACGGTTTGATTAATACTGCTGTGATTCCCAACTGTTGAAATTGAAGTTGAGGAATAGCTTGAACCTTAGCAGTCAATAAAATCACTGGAATATGCTGAGTTGTAGGATTCTCTCGCAGTTTCTTCAAAGTAACCAACCCATCCATCTCTGGCATCATCAGATCTAATAAGATAGCATCAGGCTGCTCTAGTTCTGCCTGATGCAACCCTTCCGACCCTGAAGCAGCGGTCAGCACTTGCCAACCTGCCGTGATTTTGAGCGTAAGCTGGGTTACCCGCCTGAGTGGCGCTTCATCATCAATTAATAAAATTCGCTTGGTTGTCAACTGAACCTGAGATGGCAAATGCGACTGATCAGCTGCTTGAGTCATTGGATTTAGCGCGTGATCATGATCAAAAGCCATAGGAAAGATTCACTCTGTAGAAATGGAACACACGAAATACCCCGAACACACGACCTACACGACAGGCACGAACAGCAAAGAGATTTAAGTCTTTATCACCTTGCTCGACTAAACGTCTATCCTAAGACAAAGAGTTGAAAAACTTGTGAAATGTGGAAATACAGGTAGGAACATTTTAATAGCCAATTGTCTGATCCACTATGTTGCGTAAACAGATGCCATTTTGGTAGCGCCAGAGGTTATCCAGAAACAGGGCGATCGTCCGTTCAGGAATGCGAGGTGAGAAACCAGAACAGTGAGGGGTGACAAACACATTGGGCAGTGACCAAAAAGGGCTGTCTGGTGGCAAAGGTTCGGTGTAGAAAGTGTCTAGCCCTGCTCCAGCGATCCACCCTTCGCTCAGGGCAGTCATTAATGCAGATTGATCAACCACGGCACCCCGCGCAATGTTGATGAGATAGGCACTGGATCGCATGAGTTGCAAAGCGGTTGCATCGATCATACCTCTGGTTTCCGGTGTAAGCGGGGTCGCCAATACTACGTAATCAGCTTCTGGGAGCAGCGATCGCCACTCCTCTATGCCCACTACTTTTTCAAACTGGGGTGATGGTTGAGGATGGCGACGCACTCCCCAAACGCGCATACCGAAGGCATGAGCACGTTTAGCAATTTCCTGCCCAATGCTGCCTGCGCCCAATATCAGGACTGTTGCTCCTTCTACCTCTTGCAATGGTAACTCAATGCTTCTGATCCAGTGGCGATCGGCTTGCATCGTCTGTAATTTTGACAAAAGCTTAGCATGGTTAAGAATATAAGCCATGACAAATTCTGCAATAGGCACAGCGAAAGTTCCGGCACCGTTAGTCAGGAGAATATTTCGTTCTAAAAAAGCAGGGGTCAGGATATGATTGACACCCGCGCTAGGTGTTTGCTGCCAGCGCAATTGTGGGGCTGCTACCAGGACTTTATGTAGAGTTTCTGTTTTTAAATAAAACCAGTTGAAGTAAACTTCTGCATCGCTAGGATTACCGTCAAAGTTGCCTTGGCTGTCTACCCAGGCAATCTGGATGTTAGGGTAGCGCTCAGGTAATAGTTTCGGTAGCAATTCGGCTGCGAACTCGGTGGGTAGAAGCAATTTCATTGTTCAAGTTAATGATGGGCAAGGTTATGTTTTACAGCCAAGCGCCATCGTATGGTACGGGTCAAGAAATATCCTGCTCTATGGGATACATATTTTATATATCCAAAATTGGATACAGAGTTACAGAAGCATTTTGGCTATCCCCAGATAATTCTTTTAAGGAATATTTATACTTGAGTTTGGACTAATTTTGAAGAGAAAGGCAGTCAATGAGAGTCCCTGACTGCCGTAAGAGCCTGGATACCCGAAGCGCAGGGGAGTTGGGCATTACCGTTAAGCCATGAGCGTCTGACCCGCTTTGAGACGCCTGCAAGTCGAGCCACATTCCAACTCAAACAAGTGACGCGCCAACTATCGGTGCGTCCGTTGGCAGTGTATGACCGAGGCTATGGCAATGCCAGTTTGGTCAATCAGACCACAGAGATTGAGGCAGACTTGCTGCTGCGATTGGCGTCTAATCGCTGTGTGTATGGTGCCCCTCCGCCGTATGGGGGACGAGGGGCACCTGCCAAGCATGGGCACAAGATGAAGCTGAATGACCCTGAAAGCTGGAGTCTCCCTGACCCAAGCGTTGAGGTAGACGACGCCAAACTGGGACGAGTACGGGTGATGCGTTGGAGTGCGTACCATTTCCGGCAGTCTGCTCAACGTTCGATGGAGATCATCCGAGTGGAGATACTGGCTTGCCGCCATTGGTACTCCTGCCCCTCCCCCCAAAGTGCGCGGTAAATCCAAAGGTCGGGTGAAGGGAGATAAGCCATCTCCGCATCCTCACTATCCCACGGTAAAAAAACGAGCCTCTAAACGCAAAAAATCCGAACTATCCCCTACGGTACCTGACCCAGCAGCAGCTTAGCTTTGAGGATGTTCGCGACTCATACATTAAGTTCAACGGCTATGAGCGGTTGAACCAATTTTTTATGTCATCTCGTTGAGTGGCACTGGAAGCCGGTTAGTCCAAACTTGAGTCAAGATCGCCCAATGAGTCAGGAGAATCACCCCTGCATCAACCAGTCTGCAAATTGAGCGATCGCCTCTGCATAACAGGCTGTTCCCACGTCACGCGATAGATTGACGAGTGTGCCTTGAGGCAGGGGCAAATTGGTTTGGATGGCAGACCGAGCGGCAAGGTCTAGGGTCTGATCAGGAAGTTTGATCAGGCGCGACTGAAAGATTGCCAGAATTGGACAGGCTTCGGCAGCCGCAAAAGTCTGCCAGTTTGCTGTTTCTTCTGCTTGGGCAGACAACAGAATGCAGTGGGTCGATCGCCGTAGAATCTCAGCATTTTCGGCGGTGCGCTTGCCACCCAAATCGAGCAGCACCAGCGACAACTGTGGATTTTGTCCCAGCCGTTCGATGGCTTGTAGCGTCAAGGTGACGAACTCTGCTGAGAAGGCAAACTTCTTGCGAATCTGCTGGACGATCGCCGGATCGGCTTCGTTTGACCACATTCCTTCCCCATCTGGGCAAGCCCGCTGCAAAAAAATCCCTGAAGCCTGTCGCTGGAGCAACTGCCGATACAGTTCTGCCAGAAAAACCGATTTGCCAGAATGGGGTGGACCCCCGACGGCGATGACGCGACCGTGGTAGGAGTGGCGGGGATCGGTGGGTGGGAAAGCGGGAGAGGGGGGAGCCATCAGGGTTTGTCTCTCGTCAATGGTGATACCGATTTAAACAGTATTTTAGGCACATCAAGGTTTAGGAGGGACTTGGCAGTGCCAAGCCCGTACAAGAGTCTGTTGTGTTTTCAATTCGCAGGGTCTAGGCAACCCTAGCATGTGGACTATCAGGCGGTCATCGGCAAACAGCCCAGCGAATCCTTCATGTTTTGATTGACTTTTCCGGTGCTTAGAGCATAATGAATCAGAGGCAAAATTCCAACCCTCTCTGGAACCTTGAAAACCGCATAACTTCGTTGACCCCTGCGGCACCCGCACTAGGCAAGGGTTTCAAGCATTTTGCTTTGTGCCTTATTGACACTAAACCCCCTCTTGTTGACAACAAATTTGACCTATGCGGTTTTCGGTTCAGGAAGCCTTGCCCTGAGCCGCATGTAAAGGCATACCCTTTCATCACCACTTCCCCGCGAGGGGACTGAAACGTTTCGGTACAATAATATGTGGTGTATCTAGCCCGGCCCT
>JAAUOQ010000162.1 GCA_012034795.1 Leptolyngbyaceae cyanobacterium CRU_2_3 | reverse complement strand
GGCGAGGGTTTTCCATTGGCTATCAGACGCAAGGTTCATCTGGGGCAGCATAGTACTGATTCAGCTGGGTTTGGGGCATTCTTGGAGGCATTGGCGCAAAAATATTCCAGTGCTGTCCCAACAGTTTCGCGTCTATGCGATCGATCTGATTGGCTTTGGGAGTTCTGCAAAACCCAGTCCCAGTGATGAAATCAGCTACACCTTTGAAACGTGGGGGCAGCAAATTGCCGATTTTTGCCGCGAAGTTGTGGGGACACCGGCCTTTCTGGTGGGAAATTCCATCGGTTCGATCGCGGCGATGCAAGCAGCGGTTAATGCACCTGAGCAGATTTTAGGAGTGGCTTTGTTGGATTGCTCATTGCGGTTACTGCATGATCGCCGTCGTCATCAGTTGCCCTGGTATCGCAGCATCGGCACACCGATTTTGCAGCAACTTCTGTCTATTCGCTGGCTGGGGCAGGGATTCTTTAAGCTGATTGCTAAGCCGCAAACCGTGCGTAAAATCTTGCTGCAAGCCTATGGTCGCGCTGAAGCGGTCACAGATGAATTAGTTGACTTACTGATGGCTCCTGCCTTTGAGCCAGGAGCCGCCGATGTGTTTCTGGCATTTACGCGCTACTCTCAAGGCCCATTACCAGAAGATCTACTGGCAATTCTGCCCTGCCCCGCTTTGATGTTGTGGGGCAGTGCTGATCCCTGGGAACCGATCGCCCTGGGACGCGATCTCGCTAAGTATGCTTGTGTGCAGCAGTTTATTCCGTTAGAGGGCGTGGGACACTGTCCCCAAGATGAAGCTCCAGAATTAGTCAATCCGATTTTGCAGGATTGGATTTTGGGTCAAACAGCAGGGTAGGGGCGATCGCTGATTCACCCGCTAATTCACGAGCCAATTGACACGGCTAGTTTACATCAGTGTGCCGGAGAGATGGGGAAGCACTTTGCCCAACCGCAGTCGGAGCAACCGCTGGAGTAGCCGTAGGGGTACTGCTGGAAGATGGGGCTAGTGTGGGTGAAGCTTCTCCTGTGCCTGGGTTTAGCACCGGCAAGGCATCTCTTCCTAGCCGAATGGTGATATCGGAGTCCAGATTGCCCGTACTTTCGGTGAGAACTTCCCCAAACCCCAAGGTTTGGTGAATCGCTGCGGCAGTTTCTAAATTGCCTTGCTGGGCAATAATTCGAGTTTTGGTTAACGGTTGGCTCCAAGGCTGATCGACAAAGGCATTACTATATCCAGCAGTGCTGAGGGCTTGCATCAGCTTTTGGGTGGTTTCAGGCTGTTCAGTGCTGTCTTGCACTGCCACCCTAATGGATGCAGCGTCGTCTAAGTCACCGTTATTGCCATTATTATTGGCATAGTCTGGTACAGCCACTCCAAAATAGCGGCTGACTAGCGTATTAATTTGATTGGGATGGGGTAGCCAATAACTCGCTTCATATTGACTCCCTGAAAACTCCCCTGGCACCATGAGCATCTGCACTTTCGAGCGATCGATTTGGGTGGCAAAACCAGTCAGGGCCATCAGTTCTTCGACACTGAGGTTAGTATCAATATGAGACTGAATAATCGAGAGAATTTGGGGGAGTTTGGACACTGTTGCCGGTTTCAACGACTGTTCCATTAAGGCTCGCATCAGCATTTGCTGGCGTTGGATTCTGCCAATATCTCCATATTGATCATGTCGAAATCTCAAGAGTTGTAGTGTTTGCTCTCCATTGAGATGTTGCTCTCCTTTTTTGAGATTGATGTAAAGGTGTTGAGCGTCGTCTTTGTACTGCATGTCCTGCGGTACGTAAACTGTGACCCCACCTAAAGCTTCTATCAGTTTGCCCACGCCCAAAACGTTGATTCGCACATAGCGATCGATACCGATGCCGCCCAATAAATTGCTGACTGCTTTGGCGGCGGAGGCTGGCCCACCTGTGGCATTGGCTTCATTAATTTTAGTGACTCCACCACCTGGAACTAAGGTGCGTGTGTCTCGTGGGATCGATAGGGCGACGAGTTGCTGGTTAGATGGATCAAAGCGTAGCAGCAGCATCGTATCAGACAACCCTTCTAGAGAATTGAGGGTAGGATCGTAGCTGAGATTCTGCGTATTTGGGGGTGGATTGTCCACATCCGAGGCCAGTACCTTAGTTCCCAAAATTAAGATATTGACGGGACGTGTCAAAGCGGGCAGGTGTAAATCTCCACTTGATATTTCTTTTTGATTAAAAACTTTAGCCTCTTCAGAGGTGAGATGACGTTGTGCGAGTGGCGTACTGGCCATAGACACCGCCAGTAGTGCCCCCGCCGTTGCAGAAATTGCGGCAACTCCGGACATTCCTAGGATGAGCCATAACCAGCGCAAGTTATGTGGTGGCTGGGCTGAGGGCTTTTTAGCAGGAAGAGGGGAAGAATTAGAAAGGTTAAGAGACACAGACTTCCTCACACACTAGGGATGGATCAGCGGCAAATACTGAGCTTCAAGTTTAGTCTGGAACTGCAAGGTTAGAACTGAAAACTCAAAACTTCAAAACTCTCAAAACTTCAAAACTGAAATACCAGAGCAAAAATACTAGGACAAGAATACTAGGGCAAAAATACTAGGGCAGGCGATCGCCCAATCTGCTCAGTCCTGGCAGGCGTAAGCTTTTCCGCTGCCATAACCGCACCATGAGGGCAATGTTGACGACAAAATAGCCAGAGGTGAGCAGGCTCGCCAAGATCAGCAGTTGTAAACTGGCAACATCAAAAGCCTGTGCTCCCGCGCCTAGCAGCAGGTAACCTAGGAGCCAGCCTGCGGCCAGAGTAACGGCTAACCGACTGGTATTACGGAGTTGGCGATCGCCTCTCCCACGATACAGAGTCCAGAGGGCTGGAAAAAAGCCGACCACTGGCACCAGATAGAGAAACATTTGCAGGCGCTTGAGATTTTCTTCTGAAAGGCGATCGGGTGTAGTCATAAAAGCAATTTACCCATTTGTATATGATTTACGCAATTTTTTATACTTTGTATACACGGATATTGAGATTCCTCCTACCGCTTCATGCCAAAGAAGTGCAATTTTGATGAAGTGAAATTTTTGATCTTGACTACCCAATTCTGAAGAGATGTGAATTTCGATACAAAATCAATCTACAAAGCAATGGAATGCTAGGAGGACGGTTGAAAGCAGCACGGTTGCAATTGCCTTGGACTAGTTAATGGCGTGGTCAATGACGTGAGATGCAGAAATTTACTTTGCTTTTTGCAAGGCAAGTTAGCACTACTGGCTAGCGAGGCAGTAGGATATTCAGCTAAGTCAGCAGATTAATCTAAGAGTGGACTGGACTGAGAGCAGACGCTTGCACCACTGCTCAAGAGTGGGTTCAGATAATAACTTTAGTTTTCCCAGTTTCAAGGAGTGAATACAAAATATGTTGAAGTGGAGTTCTAAACTGCTAGCGGTGTCTTTCTCAATAGCAGCATTAACTGCTTGTGCTGCACCAACAACGACAAACACTGCTTCTACTTCTCCTGATGCTGCCTCCCCCGGAGCAACAGCCAGTTCACCTAGCCGTCTGGATACCATTGTGTCTCGCGGCAAATTGATCTGTGGGGTTGAAGGAACTATTCCAGGTTTTAGCTTTGTTGATTCTAGTGGTAAGTATACCGGCTTAGATGTGGATGTTTGTAAGGCTGTAGCTGCCGCCATATTTGGCGATCCAGAAAAGGTTGAATATCGCAACCTAGACTCAACAGCGCGTTTTCCAGCTTTGGCCAGTGGCGAGGTAGACATGCTCTCCCGCAACACAACTTGGACCTTAAGCCGAGATTCAGCGGGGGGCAATGGTCTGGAATTTGCCCCCGCTACTTTCTATGATGGTCAGGGTGTGATGGTTACCAAAGCCAGCGGCATTACCGATCTCAAACAGTTAGATGGCAAAGCTATCTGCGTAGAAACAGGAACCACTACTGAACTAAACTTAGCAACCCGATCAACAGAGTTGGGCATCAAACCCAATGAAGTGAAGTTTCAAGACTCCAATGCTGGATTTGCCGCATACCAGGAAGGACGCTGTCAGGCAATGACTTCCGATCGATCCCAGCTTGCAGCCAAACGGACTGCATTTCCAAATCCAGATGACCATATTTTACTAGATGCGGTGTTGTCAAAAGAGCCATTGGGCCCTGTCACCATCAACAATGATTCTCGCTGGTTTGATGTGGTCAAGTGGGTGACTTACGGGCTGATGCAGGCAGAAGAGTTTGGCATTACTCAAGCCAATGTTGAAGAAAAAGTGAATGACAGAAGCCCAGATGTCAAGCGGTTTCTGGGCGGGGACGGAAACTTAGGTAAAGATCTGGGATTACCCAACGACTTTATGGTCAAGGCCGTTAAAGCAGTGGGGAACTATGGCGAAATCTATGAGCGCAACGTCGGAACTGGCTCTCCCTTGAAGATCGATCGGGGACTAAATAATCTCTGGTCTGATGGTGGCTTGATGTATTCTCCACCGTTCCGCTAAGTTGACTTTAGCTGGTAGAGCAGCGATCGATTGTCGTTCTACTAGCTAAAGTTATCGCTGATTTTTCTAGCTCAGACTTTTCTCTCCTTAAGCACCAGACCTGGTATGACCCTATCTAACAACGGCTCTGCCCCCAGCGAAAAAGTTCCTATTTGGCGAGATGATCGCTATGTCCGGATTGCGATTCAGGCGATCGTAGTGCTGATTGTAGTTGCTATCTTCGGGTTTTGCTTGGCAACTTGTTCCGTAACCTCCAGCAACAGGGCAGGCAGTTTAACTTCTCTTTCTTGCAATCACAAGCCGGCTTTAACATTGGCGAAACAATTATTCCCTACGAGACGAACTCTCCCTACTATTGGGCATTTGTAGTAGGGCTGGTCAACACGCTCCGTTCAATTCTTGTCGGTTTTGTCCTGACGACGATTGTCGGTGTGGTAGCAGGTATCGCCAGCTTTTCCGATAATTGGCTCCTGCGACAGCTTAACCGAGTTTATGTAGAAGTAGTTCGCAACACGCCACTTTTGCTTCAGCTTTTCGTTTGGTACTTTGCCGTCTTTTTTGCCTTGTCTCAAGGGGGGCAAATTGCTCAGTTGCCAGGTTCTGTGTTTGTGGGTAAGGAAACAGGATTGGTCATTCCCTGGTCTTCAGGTACATCAATTGCCTGGATATCCTTTGGGGCTTTACTGGTCGGGGCGATCGCTGCTTATCTAATCTGGCATCGCCGCATTAAGCTGATGGAAGAACAGGGCGCTTCGGGGCAGCGTGAATTTACGGCTTTGGTCAGCCTTGGTATTGTCGGGCTACTGCTATTTTTGTTTGGGTTGCAATGGGAATTTCCCCGGCTCAATGATACCGGCGGCGTAGACGGTGGGTTACGGATGTCTCTAGAATATGGGGCACTCCTGGCAGGTTTGTCTTTCTACACGGGAGCCTTCATTGCCGAAATTGTTCGAGCAGGCATTCAGTCGGTTTCTAAGGGGCAATGGGAAGCGGCTAAAGCCCTGGGGCTACAAACTGGGTCTTCGATGCGGCTGGTCGTGTTTCCGCAAGCCCTGCGAGTGATCATTCCTTCGTTAAATAGCCAGTATATGAACCTGGCAAAAAACTCCAGTTTGGCACTAGCGATCGGTTATCCCGACATTTATGCCACCTTCATCACCACTCAAAATCAAACGGGTCGAGCTGTTGAAGGAATTTTACTGATTGCCTTGATCTACCTGCTGCTCAACCTGATTATTTCAGTGTTAATGAACATTTTTAATCGTTCGGTGCAGTTCGCAGAGCGATAGGAAAACCAATTGCCCAGCGATTACTCCCGATCTTTATCCTTTCCTCCCCTTCATCGTCTACTCTCTTCGCTATGATCACGACGCTATGATCACCACCCATCCTCCTTCGTCTCGTCCCCCTCTTGCCCAGTTAGGTGCTGTTGCTTGGGTTCGGAAGAACTTGTTTAGCAACTGGTTCAATACACTGCTAACCCTGCTTTTAGGGCTAATTTTGGGCAGAACTTTAATTGGCTTTCTGACTTGGTCTACTACGACAGCTAAATGGCAAGTGATTCCTGCCAACCTGCCCCTGTTTTTTGTCGGTCGCTATCCTGCGGCTGAATATTGGCGAATGTGGATAATTGTCGGGCTCATTGCGGCGCTTGCTGGTTTAACGTGGGGCATTTTAGCCCGCAATGCAGTTCAACTATTCAGTCAAAGTATTCTAATTTGGTTTGGGGTGGCAGCCGCGATCGCTTTCCTCAGTCCCACGGCGATTCCTCTGCGGATTTTGATGGTATGCGTTTTGGTAGGAGTGTTGGCTAGTGCCTGGGTAGGTCGAATGGCTGGACGACGCACTCCAGCCCTAGGTCAATGGCTCTCATTCGCCTGGGCATTGTCGTTTATAGTCGTATGGTGGTTGATTGTGGGCGGTTTGGGGCTACCCGAAGTGGGTACAACCAACTGGGGTGGCCTGATGCTGACGTTATTTCTATCGGTTGCGAGTATTCTGATTTGCTTCCCGCTGGGGGTCTTGTTGGCCCTAGGACGACAGAGTAATCTACCTGTGGTTCGCTGGATCTCGATCGCGTTTATTGAGGTAGTTCGAGGAGTACCGCTGATCGTTATCCTGTTCATTGGGGCAGTCATGGTACCACTTTTTCTCCCAGAAGGCGTGCGCCCTAACTTAGTTTTGCGGGCCATTATTGGTCTGACTTTGTTTAGCGCAGCATACCTAGCAGAAAATGTCCGAGGCGGCTTGCAATCTGTTCCTAGAGGACAAATGGAGGCCTCTAGTGCCTTGGGTCTAAACCCTGCCCCTCACGACAATTCTGGTGGTTCTCCCTCAAGCCCTCAAGGTTTCTATTCCAGCGATCGTAGGGCAGTTTATTAGCCTGGTACAAGATACGACGTTGGTATCGATCGGCGGATTATTTGAACTGTTGGGTATTAGCCGAGCTATCTTGGCAAACCCTTCTTTCATTGGGCGCTATGCAGAAGTCTATTTATTTATCGGCGTTATTTACTGGGTTTTCTGCTATGCCCTGTCAATGGGTAGCCGTCGTTTAGAAAAACAACTTAACACCACCCATTAATGGGGTGCTTTTATACCGAATCGATTCAGCGTCAACAGTACGCTTGTGAAAACAGTACGCTTGTGAAAATAGTAAGCTACGGATATCTCTTGCGATGCTAGCGATCGCCTCACCAGCATGTAATAGGACTATCATTAAGAGTTCCATTGACATAATCAGTTAATTACAACCCAGCAAACTCAACTCAACAAACTCAATTCAGTAAACGCCGATTAGGGAGATAACAACGTGGCGCAATCTCAGACCGACATTACCGTAAACAGCCAGACTGGCACAGAGCCAATGATTATTGCTGAAAACGTTGAGAAGTGGTACGACAATAACTTCCACGTACTCAGAGGGGTCAGCATGACAGTGACAAAGGGCGAAGTCGTTGTCGTCATGGGACCCTCTGGCTCAGGGAAATCTACGTTTATTCGGACTTTTAATGCGCTGGAAAGCTACCAAAAGGGCAGCATCACAGTAGATGGGATTAAGATCTCCCATGATGTCAAAAATATTGATGCCATCCGCCGAGAAGTGGGCATGGTGTTTCAGCAATTCAATTTATTCCCCCACCTGACGGTACTACAAACGTTACTTTGGCTCCCATTTGGGTGCGTCGCTGGCCCAAAGCCAAAGCGGAAGAAGTCTCAATGCAGTTGTTGGAACGGGTTGGCATCCTGAATCAGGCTCAAAAATTTCCCGGACAGTTGTCGGGTGGACAACAGCAGCGGGTGGCGATCGCGCGGGCGCTGGCTATGCAGCCCAAGATTATGTTATTTGATGAACCCACCTCTGCACTTGATCCAGAATGGTACGAGAAGTACTGGACGTGATGCGGACGTTGGCTCAGTCGGGTATGACGATGGTCTGCGTTACTCACGAGGTGGGCTTTGCCCGTGAGGTTGCCGATCGGGTGGTGCTAATGGCAGAGGGCTTGCTGATTGAAGAGGGAACCCCAACGGAATTTTTCACCCACCCCAAAGAAGAACGGACGAAAAAGTTCTTATCGCAAATTCTCCACTAGCTTAGAAGGTAACGGCATCAAAACCAGGTTAGCCGCATCTCTACGGCTTTATTCGGCTCTATATCTTCAAACGATCAGCCTCGTCCCTGCAAGTCTAGGCTAGAATTCAGAGAGGTAGCAACCGCCCAGGATGCTCTCTGTCGCTGATCCCCTATGCTGGCAATTAGTCTGAATGGCAGCTTCCGAATTACCCAATCCGATGCTCGATCTTCTGCATATTGATGCCGATGCCAATCTTGGACATGAGCACGAGCACAAGCCAGATCAGAGCAACCACACCCATATCCACAGTGAAGAGTCGCTGCGGCGGCTTGTTAACCGCCTATCACGGATTGAGGGGCATGTTCGTGGCATCAAGATGATGGTGCAGGAAAGCCGTCCTTGCCCAGATGTATTGGTACAGCTTGCGGCAGTCAGAGGGGGTATCGATCGCGTCTCTCGGATGATCTTGGATGAGCATTTGACAGACTGTGTAGCACGGGCAGCCCAAGAAGGCAACATTGAGGCGGAAATTGCCGCGCTGAAAGCAGCGCTCGATCGCTTCTTGCCCTAATGAGGTACTGGATGCTGATGTTAATGTCTGATGTTGTGATAGATCCAACGTATAGAGCCTAAGCATGTCCACAGAACTTCAAGAAGAGTTGTCTGCCGCCGTAGAGAAACGACGCAACTTCGCAATTATTTCTCATCCTGACGCTGGAAAAACCACGCTGACCGAGAAATTGCTGCTGTATGGAGGCGCAATTCACGAAGCAGGTGCTGTTAAGGCCCGGCGGGCCCAGCGGCATGTCACCTCTGACTGGATGGCGATGGAGCAGCAGCGGGGCATTTCCATTACTTCGACAGTGCTGCAATTCCAATACGACGGCTATTGGATTAACCTGTTGGACACTCCAGGACACCAGGACTTCAGCGAAGACACCTACCGCACCCTGGCAGCGGCTGACAATGCCGTCATGCTGGAGGATGCGGCTAAAGGTCTAGAGCCACAAACCC
>JAAUOQ010000161.1 GCA_012034795.1 Leptolyngbyaceae cyanobacterium CRU_2_3 | reverse complement strand
CCTAGCCAGTACCTCTGATCACCTGGCCTATATTATCTATACGTCTGGTTCAACGGGCAGAGCCAAAGGCGTGATGGTGGAGCATCGCAGTTTAGTCAATGCCTACTTTGCTTGGAAAGATGCCTATGCGTTGCCCAATTTTTCCAGCCACTTGCAAATGGCCAGCTTTTCATTTGATGTATTCACCGGGGATTGGGTACGGTGCCTCTGTTCTGGAGCCAAGCTGGTGTTATGTCCCTATGAATCTCTGCTAGAGGCAAAGTTGCTCTATGCCCTGATGCAGCAACAGCAGGTTGATACGGCCGAATTCTCTCCAGCCGTGCTGCGTAACTTGATGCAGTATTTACAGGACACTCAGCAAAGGCTGGACTTCATGCGGATGCTGATCGTCGGATCAGACAGCTTCTATATTCATGAATATCAGGCGTTGCGGCAGTTGTGTTCTGCTCAGACTCGCTTGATTAATTCCTATGGGGTGAGCGAAGCAACGATCGACAGTACCTATTTTGAAATGACCTGTATTGATGATGAATCTGAGAATGAATTAGCCAATGGGTTAGTACCGATCGGGAGACCTTTTGCAAATACACAGATTTACATCCTGAATACGGACTTTCAGCCTGTGCCGATCGGCGTGACGGGTGAATTGTACCTGGGTGGCGCAGGACTGGCGCGAGGCTATCTCAACCAGCCTGAATTAACCCAACAACGATTTATCCAGCATCCGATGGCATCACGCCTGTATAAAACCGGAGATTTAGCTTGCTACCGCAGTGACGGAACCATTGAATTGCTGGGACGCAGCGATTATCAAGTCAAACTGCGCGGATTTCGCATCGAATTAGAGGAAATTGAAGCCTTGCTGAGGCAGCACCCTGCGGTAGGGGAAGCGATCGCCATCCTTCAGGGAGAGGACGACAAGCGCATTGTGGCTTATGTCGTGCCCAATGTTTTGGGCCATACGGCAAGCGATCCAGAGCCGTCCCTTACCGCATCATTGCGCTCTTTTCTCAAGACCCAACTGCCGCACTACATGCTGCCAGGAAGTTTTGTCCTGTTAGAGACGATGCCTCTGACTCCCAATGGCAAGATCGATCGCGCTAGCATTGCGGAGCAATATCGTAAGGCGCTTCTTGCTTCAGAAAACCCGTCTAGAGACCTTGAGGACAACTTTGTTCCACCTAGTACACCGATCGAGCAAACCCTGGCTGAACTCTGGGCTGAACTTTTGCAAGTGTCGTCGGTTAGTGTAACCGATAACTTTTTTTGATTTGGGTGGGCATTCGCTACTGTCCACCTCACTGGTTTTTCGGATTTGCAAAGCCTTCTCGATCGAGTTTCCACTGCGATATGTGTTTGAAGCGCCAACGATCGCTGCTCAAAGCAAGCTGATCGAACCGCTCAAAGCTATCTCCTTCCCCAAGACCCTGCCACTGTCCAAGCGCTCCGCTGAAACGCCGATTCCTCTCTCGTTGCCGCAACAGTACCTCTGGTACTTACAGCAGAAGTTTGACAAGGGTGGGAGCGATCTGAATAGCTCAATTGTAGTGCGGTTGAAGGCAGATCTATCGCCAGCCGTGCTGGAGCAAAGTTGTAATGAAATCATTCGTCGCCACGAAATTCTTCGCACTGTGTTCCCGATTGTCGTAGACCAGCCGATACAGGTCGTTTTACCTGCACTATCCCTGGCGGTGTTCTATGCAGATCTGCAAAGTTTGCCTGCCGCAGACCGTGAAGCCGAAGCAGTGCGTTTAGGAATCAAAATTGCTCAACCCCCGTTTGATTTGGCATCTGCGCCTTTAATTAGAGTTGCCCAGTTTCAACTGGCACCCCAGGAACATTGGCTGCTGATCACGATGCACCACATCATTACGGATGGCTGGTCGTTTGGAATTTTTCTGCAAGAGTTGGATACGTTGATCCGCGCCTTCTCCAATGGCTTGCCTTCGCCCTTGCCTGCTCTATCGTTCCAATATGCCGATTTTGCAGTATGGCAACAGCAGATCTCGACTCAGGGAATCAATCAGTCCCATTTAGAATATTGGCAACGCAAGCTCGTAGGATCAATTCCTGAATTAACCCCTGAACAAGCTGAACTATCCGAACCAGCAAATTCGATCGCTCCAAACAAACAAGCTGGACACTACTTCACCCACATCTCTGAATCGACGACTGTTGCGGTTGAATCCCTCAGTCGATCGCGAAAAATTACCCACTTTGTGATTCTCTTAGCCGCTCTGAAAATCACTTTATCCAGATCGAGCGGACAACGCGAAGTCATGGTAATTGCCACAGTAGGCAATCGCACAATGCCCGAAACAGAACCGATGATCGGCTGCTTTATCAATGATGTGATTTTGCGATCGCTGATCTCGCTCGACCAAACGGGACTCGATTTGATGTATCAACTGCGCGAAACGGTGAATGAGGCGATCGACCATAAAGATGCCCCATTTCAGCAGGTAATCGAGCAAACCCAACGCTATCGCGATCTCAACCTGATGGCCAGCTTAACTATGTCCTCATCGGCTCAAAGTTTTGATCAACTGCCGGATTGGGAGGTGGTTGACCTGCGAGACAAGCAATCACATTGGGATGATTTGTCGTCAGAGCTTTATGACGAGACAACCCCGCTAGAACTTTACGTCGAACTGTCGGATACAATCCGCATCATTATCAACTACAGCTTGGAGCAATTCACCGCAGAAGCAGTCGATCGCCTCTTTACTGACTATCAGGCAGTTCTAACCCA
Organism: Leptolyngbyaceae cyanobacterium CRU_2_3; assembly: GCA_012034795.1. Classification (GTDB taxonomy): domain Bacteria; phylum Cyanobacteriota; class Cyanobacteriia; order Elainellales; family Elainellaceae; genus Drouetiella. The sequence continues at coordinate 6,333 of JAAUOQ010000161.1, read as the reverse complement.
GCTTGTCACCCACCCCCATACGACGCTTGCAGAACTTTTTAACGTAGAATTTTTTAGCGTGAAGCCCTGTGAGGAACTTGTATGATTCATGATGATGCCATTCAAACATTAGCTGATCTTTCACGGGTGCAGGCTCAACGCTATGCCGATCGCCAGGCATTCAGTTTTCAGGGTGAATCGCTCACCTATCGTCAGCTTGATCAGCAAAGTAATGGTTTGGCAAATGCCCTGCTGAAGCAAGGCATCCAAGCCGGATCGCGGGTTGCACTCTGGGCAAAGGATTCATTAAAAAGCTATGAAATCCTATTTGCTTGCGCCAAGATTGGGGCGGTGTTTGTACCGATTAATTGGCGGTTAACGGCTCCAGAAATTGGCTACATCCTCAACGATGCAGAAGTTGAACTGCTGTTTGTGGACTTGCCGTTCTATCAGGCAGTTGAATCGATTCAGCCTGAACTGAAGCGCATTCGATCGATCATTGCGCTCCAACCAGCATCTCAGAACTGGATAAACTATGAAACATTGCTACAGCAGCATTCAGCGATCGCCCCAGATATTCCCATCCAGCCTGAAGCGGTTGCAGTACAACTTTACATCCAGCGGCACAACTGGACATCCTAAAGGCGTACAACTGGGGCACTACAGCTTTTTTGCGATCGCCAAAGAATTTGCCAAACAGGGCAAACGCTGGATTGGCTGGAATGATCAGGATAAAAGCTTGCTGACGCTGCCCATCTTTCATATTGGCGGCATGTGGTGGGCCATTCGGGGGCTAGCGGCAGGAGCCGAGAATATTCTATTGGAGACTTTTATTCCGGCTGATGCCCTGAAAGCCATCGCCACTGGTGTGACTAAAACCTGTATGGTGCCTGCTATGATTCAGGCAATGTTGATGGAACCGAGTTGCCGCACCACTAATTTCTCTTCCCTGGACACGATTGTGTATGGCGGATCTCCCATTGCAGAAACGCTTTTGACTCAGGCGATCGCCACCTTTGGCTGTGATTTCTTCCAAATCTACGGCATGACCGAGACAGGCAATTGTGCCATCACCCTGACCGCTGCCGATCACACCTATTCCCATCGACTGAAAGCGGCCGGCAGCCCATTTCCGGGCGTTGAGATTGCAGTAATGAATTCCCGACAGGAGCGGCTACCTCAAGGCGAGATTGGCGAAATTTGTATCAAATCTCCTGCTAACATGATCGGCTACTGGAAATTGCCCGAAGCCACGGCAAAAACCTTAATCGAGGGCTGGATTCATACTGGCGATGCGGGGTATGTTGATGCAGATGGCTATATTTATATTTGCGATCGCATCAAGGATATGATCTGTTATGCGAGCGAAAATGTTTATCCAGCAGAAATTGAAAATGTGTTGTATCAGCATCCAGCGATCGCAGAGGTTGCCGTGATTGGGGTTCCTGATCCGCAGTGGGGAGAAGCGGTGAAAGCCCTGGTTGTCCTAAAATCTGGAGAGCAAGCAACTTCCCTCGATATTATTAATTTTGGCAGGGGAAAACTGGCTAATTTTAAGCTGCCTAGAAGCGTAGAATTCATTGACGCTCTGCCCAGAACACCCAGCGGCAAGGTGCAGAAAGGGAAACTGCGGGAGAAATATTGGCAAGGCTATCAACGACAGGTCAACTAACGGATCAATCATGCGGATCAATCATGGAAAACTCTAGCAATCTCAAGACCGAACAGACCTCGATTTGGCAGCCGCTTAAGATCCGCAATTTTCGGCTCTTGTTCATTGGGGAAGGAGTTTCTCTACTGGGCGATCAGTTTTATTTGGTCGCTCTGCCCTGGTTGACGCTTCAGATCACCGGATCGCCGTTAAGTTTAGGAGGGGTACTGACGGCAGTTGCAGTGCCACGCGCAATTCTGATGCTGATTGGGGGTGCATTGAGCGATCGCTTTTCGCCCCGGTTAATCATGATCGTCACCAACGTGCTGCGCGCCGGATTAACCGCTATCCTGGCTCTGTTGGTCATGCTGCAAGCAACCGAACTCTGGCATCTGTATCTGCTGGCCATCAGTTTTGGAATTGTGGAAGGCTTTTTTAGCCCTGCGGCAGAGACGATCGTACCGACTTTAGTGCCAGAGAAACAATTGATCGCCAGTAATGTCTTGGGTCAGAGCGCAATGCAACTGATTTCGTTGATTGGGCCGGCTCTGGCAGGGGTACTCATTGCCGCGATGGGGGTTGGCATTGCCTTTGCCATTGATGCGGCGAGTTTTGTTGTTTCTACACTTGCCCTGCTGCTAATCCGCATCAAACCAATCGCAGAACCCTCACGCCTGCCTGCTGGATCACTAGAGCAATCGGATACCACAGATGCAAGCTCAGAACCAATTGGCTGTCCGGCTTGTGCCGCTCGTGCTTCAACTCAGCCAAGCCCTGAAGAAGCAGAGCCAACCTTTGGGGGAAAAATGAAAACCCTGATGGCTGGCATTTCCGAAGGGCTGAATTACTGCTGGAATAATCGCTCGCTGCGGGCGGTGTTGATTGTTTTAACTCTGCTGAATCTGCTCTTTGTTGGGCCATTGCAGGTCGGTATCAATGCCCTAACTTACGATCGCTTTTCAGCCGATCCGACAGCGCTGGGCATCATGATTTCAGCCTGGGGAGCCGGGGGATTGATGGGAACCTTGACCCCGCAATGGCTGTCTCGGCTGCCACGATTGGGGATTTTAATGTTGAGTCTTGCCAGTATCCAGGCGGTGGGCATGATGCTGCTAAGTGTGATTCCGACGGTGGCGATCGTCAGTCTGGTCATCGCGATTCTGGGATGGTGCAGCAGTTTCTTCATCGTGGTGGCAACCTCCTGGATTCAGACGATCACGCCGCTTGAAATTTTGGGTCGGGTGATGAGTGTAGCCATGCTGTCTTCCCTGGGGATTGCGCCACTCTCCTATGCGCTGGCGGGCGTGGTGGCAGATGCAAGTTTGCTGCTGCTATTTGGCGGAGCTGGAGGCACCATGCTGGTGTTGATTGGGCTGCTGGCGCTGAAACCTTCGATTCGGGCGATCGATTAAGGAGATTCATCTGGCAATGGAGGCAGAAGAGGCTCTAGCTGAATTATCAGAGGACTTAGCTCTGAGTGGATGATCGTTCACAAAATATCTTGATCGACTTCGTCATAACGATGGATCACAATATTGCGTAAACCCACAATACGTTGCCAGTCGATCGCGAGATGAACCTGTCTAAAGTCTTCAGAAATTCTTCGGGCTGCTTCTCCCAGAATTTCAAATTGCCGCTCTACAGCACTTCTGGTACGAATGTCATTCAGGTATTCTTCAAAGGAAAGGTTGATCGTAAAAGCTTGAATGTAGCGAATTGCCTGAGCCATATCCCAAACAGATGCCACATCACGATGGTTCGACTGCATAAATAACTTTGTGTGTTTTCAGAATCTCATGCCGCCGATAAGGATTTTTCAGGTACTTTTTACTGACTAAATCAACCTTACGTTCAAACATAGCTTCCAGTTCCCCCTGCATTTTCATCCAATCATCCCAACTTAAACAATGTCCAGAGGTAAAAGTAACTAAAACATCGATGTCACTGTCGGGGGAAAAGTTATCGCGCAAGATGGAACCAAACAGAGCGAATTCCGCGATCTGCCATCGCTGGCAAAAGTCAGCAATTTGAGCCGAGGAAGCCTTGAGCCGATCGCTCACTAAAGTTCCCAATTCAGCAATCATCGCCAACCTCCTTAAATCAAAGGATGAACAGCTCCGAGCTTGTCCAGAATCATCAGATTTGTAAGCGCCGCCCGCTACCAATCACGCTCAATCACTAGCTGTTCTCAGTTTATCATCGCCAACCAATTCGTTTAACAGGGTGCGATCGCCAGCAGTTCGGGGGTTTCTCCTTGAACAAGCACTTGATAGCAGTTTTCCCAATCAGAGTCAGTTTTGTCTGAGCTGTTGGCCTTGTCCATATGCAACATAAGGTATGGTGTTTTCGTCGTCTGCATTGGTCGAAACATGGTGACATGCAGGAATTGAAATATTGGGGGGATACCCGAAGAGAATGTCTCCTTCAGGAAGATTCATTCCTGCGCTGTTCAAAGTTGATTGATTGATCTGCGCTCCCTGCCAACTCACACCAACCAAAGTTACATCTTTCAGGTTTACATCAATCAGGTTTACACCTTGCAAATTTGCTCCCGAGAGATTCACATTATCCAAAATAGAGTTGCTGAAGTCGGCTCCTTGAAGGTCAGCATTCTGTAGATTGAGTTGGTGTAATCCAGAATTGCTGAGATCGATCTTTTGCAGATCAACACCTTGTAGATTCCGTGTCTTCAACATAACCTGCGAAGACAGAAGATTTACAAGCTCCTCTCTAGAAGTAATGGATGGATGTAAGCTCAACAGGGTTCTTCGATCAAGGAACGACCCCTGCCAACTTGCGCCATCTAGAATTGCACCTTGCAAGTTGACATCACATAAAGTTGCGCCAGCAAAATCTGCGTTTCGCAAGTCTGCTTCTGCAAGATCCACGGCAATCAATGTTGAACGCCTAAAATTTGCGCTCTGAAGCTTAGATTCCCGTAAACCAAGCAAGCTCAACGTGGAGCAACTGAAGTCAGCTTCCTGAAGATGCGCTTGTTGCTGATTTTCATAGTACTTAGAATGCACCGCTTCATTCATAAATGAAGACTTCGTTTCCTCATCCCCTGTAGCATTTTCTATACTGATCCCGTCAAGCAATGCACCTTTGAAATTCACACGAGTCAGGCTTACGCCATCTAGATTTGCACCTCGCAGGTCTGCTTTTTCAAAATTGACATCAGTCAATACAGAATGACTAAAATTAGCTGCTCGAAGATCAGATCCCTGCAGGTCTATTCCATTCAGGTTTGCTTTATGACTAAAGTCAGATCTCTGAAAAGAGCCACCTCTAAAATATTCTTGAGGATCTCGACCCAATATTCTAGCAAGCTCAACTAGATCATCCGTCTGAGCCTCCATAATCAGATCACGCTGTTCTAGAAATTCAACCCAATTTTCAAAATTAATTACAATGTCCATATTTTTTCTCCATTAAGATCTACTGATTTAACATTGCTCAGGTAAGGTTGTAGTCGCGGATCTAGACAAATTGAATAGAACTCACCAAATATGGCTAACTTTTGATTCTTGGTAAGAGGTTGATCAGGAAGAAGTATTTCGAGATCCACACCATTGGTTTCCTCAGTAAGGCTTTCACCAGAGAAACGCCCTTCTGCTAACTTATAGTCAGCTAGATATATTTGAACATACCACTCCTTAACAAGCTCAGCGGCGATTTGCTTATCCCGAAGTATGTCTGTATTCGGGAGATAAAGCATCCCTAGAGATATTTCTCCCTTTCCTGTCATATAATCTAGCTTTACATTACCTCGTGACTTTGGCTCAAATTCCCAGATTGGCTCATCAATACCTTTATCAGTTATGCTGAATTGCTGAGATGCATCTTCAATTTCGGAGGGTATATACCAGCCTATCCCCCCATTTCTCCTTTCTAACTCACAAACACTTCTATACTGCTCGAAACTGCTGCCATCCGACGTTTTCAACTTGAGCACGCCACGACGCAAGCCGAACCGAAGCATGCCACCTGGTATTTCTCTCCGCTGATCAAGTAGACATCCCGGTGGAACAGTCACTTCTTGACGACCGCATTTGAAGTCGAATTGAAGGCAATACCAATTCTGATATGCCGTTTCATGGAGAGTTAATTTTTCAACAGATGCACAATCCTTAAAACGGTTATCAAATTCAATGTTAAAAACTCTTCGCGGTGGAGAACTTTCTAATTGATCAATTATGTTCTTCTTCAAGCCGTTTAATTCTTTATCTGATGCATCTACTTCTTGTAGTAAATATGCTAACGCTTGAATTGAAATAGCTGATCCTTTTCTTCCCTTTTCATCTGTTGATTTATCATGAGTGATAATCCCAATTACCTTGTTATGGCAGTTGAGAACAGGAGCACCACTACAGCCTGGTTTTATCGGCTCTTCTCCCGTAACGCATAAATCCCAGTCCGGAACATCTCTGTCATGAATTACTCGATCACCTCTCTTCCCTAACTCTCCTTCAATCGTGGATTTCCTAACTTGTTCATCAGTAAACTTGTAATACCCATAGATCCTAAACAAGTCTCCAGTCTCAGCAGAAGTCGATAAACTCAAAGTTGCCCCCTTCAGATCTCTAACCTCCAAAAGAGCTAAATCAACCCCCCTTCGTTTGGTGAGTAGGCAACAACTTCTGCAGTCTGCTTGTAAATTCTGACACTTTCTCTCCCGCCAACAGCATCAACAACATGGGACA
>JAAUOQ010000160.1 GCA_012034795.1 Leptolyngbyaceae cyanobacterium CRU_2_3 | reverse complement strand
GGGCGAATCAGCCGCTAGACCCAATATTCCGCAGGTGAAAGCCTTGTGTCGACGAGTTGAAGATCGCGATCGAGGATTTGCCCGATGAGTTTGGCCCGACGGGGCGATCGGCTTAGTATCGCCGCTTCCTTGTTAGGAGTTAGGATGACCGGGACTATGCTTAGAACCCAGACGAAATTGATGAAGCGATCGCGGCTGAAACCCCAGAGGGCTAGGGCAAAATGATTGGCTCAAACTCTACTAAAATCCCTTTGGCAGTCCAGCTTGTTTTAAAACTGACTGTTGGCAGTGTGACGAGACTTGCCTGACGATGGCTAGTGAGTTGAAAGACGATTGCACCTGTGTAATCTACAGCAATAACGTGGTTCAGGCGTAATAATTCTGGGATGATGTTTCGGAGTTTTTGGCTGAGTATTTCGATGGTGTCTGCTTCTGTTGCCAATCCTGGAACATCCTCACTGGTGGCAACCCAGACGGCTGAGTCAGGGTCCCAGAAGGCATCGACTTGATAGATTGCTTCCATATTGGCAATTTTTGGCAATTTAGAGTCTGAATATGTCCTGCAATCATTTTAGTTTAGGGCGATCGCTCTAGAACCCCACCCACTCCAGAACTCAGGATCTTGGAGTCATCTCGTTTCAATCAGCTACTTCTGAGTCTTGCGGACAAACCATCGCCCGAATTCATCTGCCACTGTCTCCAAGCCTGCCCTCAAATTTTAGCAAGGGCGATCGCCTCCACCTAAACTGAGAGAGACGTCTTCTTCACAGGAAGTCCCGTAAAATAACAATGATCCCAGAAGCGATCCTGAATCTGCAAGGATTATTCACAAACTCAAGACTCATAGATCTAGTGCAGTAGAATGCCCGTAGATTCCTGGATTCAATGAGGACAGACAACCGACATGGGGGAAATTAAGCCACTTCAAACCCTCGCCGTAGATATTGGCGGCAGCGGCATTAAAGTTATGGTATTGGACGAGCAGGGCAACCCCTTGAGTGAGCGCGATCGCCGAGAAACGCCGCAGCCTGCCACCCCAGATGCCATGATTACAACAATTGTTGAATTAGCCCAAGATAAAGTGTTCGATCGCGTGTCTGTCGGCTATCCGGGGGTGGTGCGGCTAGGCATTACCGAAACGGCTGCTAATGTCAGTCCAGAGTGGATCGGGTTTGATCTGGGCAGTACCCTTACCCAATACTTGGGCAAACCTGTGCGGATTATCAACGATGCCGATATGCAGGGTTTGGGGGCAATTGCAGGTCAAGGCGTTGAACTGGTAATCACGCTAGGAACTGGCTTTGGGTCAGCCTTGTTTGTCAATGCCAAATTGCTACCCAATTTAGAGCTAGGGCATCATCCCTTTCGCAAAGGCGAAACTTACGAGCAACAGTTAGGTAAAGCTGCCCTCGATGCAGTAGGCAAAAAACGATGGAACCAGCGGCTATCTCAGGCGATCGCCAACCTCAGCCATCTTTTCAACTACGACAAACTCTACATAGGGGGTGGCAATACCAAAAAAGTGGAGCAAGAGCTACCCGCCAATGTCATCGTTGTGCCCAACGTCACGGGTCTGCTGGGCGGTATCAAGCTTTGGCAAGACTGAGCAGCAAGACTGAGCAGATCGTTTCGCAGGGTGAGTCTTGTCAAAACTTGTCCAAATCCTACGAAAATCCCGATCGATGGCTCGATCGGGATCTTTTGGTTGGTATGAGGAGTGCGTACTGAAACTTTATTTAAGATATCGAGCACTCATGACGTTGGCAGTGCGAGTTCATGTCAGTCTTGTGACAATTCTTCAAGTGTCTGAATCTGGCCGTGAGGAAGCTGGTGCAGAGGGAGTTGGAGCGATCGCTCCGACTGTGCCACCTCAATTGATGGGTAGTTTTCAGCCAATATGCGGATGCCAAACTGCTAGCTTGGCAGTGGCGCGGACTCCGTGCTCCTCAAGCCCTGGTTTTTCCAGGGCTTTCCTATCGGTAACCTTTGTAAGATTTCCCTCAACCGGGTGCAAGGGGTGTTGCTTTAACTCTTCAATGTATTTCGCTATACCAAGCTGAAGCTTTTACTGTGCAACTGTTTGAAAAGCTTGAAAAGCGCGATCGCCGTATGGGTTGGCTCACTTGTAGTCAACATTAGCTTGGCGGTGGGGCAAAATCGCGATCGTGGAGCAGTAATAGAACAGCTAACGCCAAGAGCCATGATTGAGAGCCTACAAATTGCGGTGAGTCTATGTCTAAAGGTCTAAAGGAAAACGCATTATCGATCGTTGATACTATCACGCTAGCAGTGGCTGGAACTGCCCCGTCTTACTCTTTAAATGCAACGACAGCAGCCTTGGTGGCAGCCGTGGGTTTGGCTTCTCCAGGAGCTTTACTCTATGCAGCCATCCCCATGTTTGGTATTTCGTTTGCTTTCATGCATCTCAACCGTTGGCGAGCCGATGCTGGAACTGCCTATGCTTGGGTGGGGCGATCGATCAATCCCGTGTTAGGGTTTCTCTGCGCCTGGACATTCCTGGTTTTGAGTACGGCCTTTATGGTGGCGGCGGCTCTGCCAGTAGGAGTCACCACATTGGATTTGATTGCGCCGCAATATGAAGAGAACCTCTTGCTGGCAACATTGGTGGCAGTCTCTGGTTTATCGGTGTGGCTACCCTGACGATCGTTGGTGTCAGTCTGGCAGCCAAGTTTCAAAGGATAATGACGGCGATCGAGGTGATGAGTCTGTTGGTATTGGCGATCGGGGCATTTGTCAAATTTTCTGCTAACCCAGTCAATCCTTTCTCCTGGGAGTGGTTTTCGCCGACGGCGTTTGGCAATGTGCAAACCTTTATGGCGGGAATGCTGGTGGCTATGTTCTACTACTTTGGTTGGGATGTATCTTCCAATGTTGCCGAAGAAACCGCCAACGCTAATTCCACCCCAGGCTCCAGTGGGGTGCTGGGCATGATCGGGATCTTCTTGCTGTTTCTGCTGTTGCAAGTTGCCATTCAAATGGGGCTAACCGCAGATGAAGTGGGACAGCATAGTGCCGATTTGCTCCCTGCCCTGGGCAATGCCATCTTGCCGCGTCCTTGGGGGAGCATTGCAATTTTGGCGGTGCTCGTCAGTACGGTAGGCACCATTGAAACCCAGCTTACCCAATGCGCTCGAACCCTGTTTTCAATGGGGCGCGATCGCGTCATCCACGAAAAATTTGAAGAAATTCATCCTCGCTTTCAAACCCCCTGGCTTTCTGGCTTGGTAATTACGGTACTGGCTCTGTTTTTAATGATTTTATCCAGCACTAGTGAAAGTATTGCGACTTTGATGCAAAGCTTGATCAGTGCGATCGGTGTCATGGTGTCGTTCTACTACGGTATGACTGGCTTAGCTTGCACCTTGTACTATCGCAAAACGCTGCGCCAAAGTTGGAAAAATTTCTGGTTGCGGGGGGTGTGGCCATTGCCTCGGCGATACTGCTGCTATTTGTGGGAGTTTACCAGTTGCCTCAGTTGGGCTGGCAGGTGTCGCTGATGACGGTGGGAGCGATCGCCGTAGGCTTGCTCCCCATGCTCTATTTCCGGGCAAAGTATCGCAGCACCTTCTACTCTGAACCGGCAGAATATCATGATCCCCGTTTAGCGCCTGAACTGGTAGAGGTCGGCTAGTTCACCTAGAACGAGTTACTGGATAGAATCAACGCTTCTTGTTTGGTTTTGCCCGCACCCAAGCTATCCATCTCGATTGGAGCTATCCCGACTGGGAACCTCTTCTGTGAGGGGCAACTGTCGAAAATCTGGTAGCTCCACCCGCTCTTCCTGAGCTAGCAGTTCTTTTTGGGGTTGCTTCAGTTCAATTGGCAAGGCAATGGGCTGAGCTTGTTCAATCCAGCAGCTCGCGATCGGTAATGTATCTTCTAGATCTTCGAGCGGTCGAGGAATCACCATAACGGCATGAAGCTCACCAATTCGTTCGGCTTCGTGCATTCCCACTTCTACTGCCATCGCCACATCTGCGACTCGCCCTCGAATAATGGCAGTACACAACCCGTCACCTGTGACTTCGTAGGCCGCAAGCTGCACATCCGCAGATTTCAGCATGGCATCGGCTGCTCCAACCATCGCTGGAAAGCCGCGAGTTTCTAGTAGCCCAACAGCCTGGTTGCTCAAACGACTGTAGCCTTGTTCAGCGGCATACTTCGAGAGGCGATTGCTGATCGGCAAAACTGCTTCCAAGTTGGGCATGGGGCGAGGAATGATGGTTTTGGCAATCAATTGTCCAAACTGTTCGGCAACATCGGCTCCGGCTTCCACCGCCAGCCGCACATCAGAAATATTGCCACGAATCACAGCCGTACAATAACCGCTGCCGGTTTTTTCGTAACCAATTAGCCGCACTGCTGCCGACTTGAGCATCATGTCTGCGGTACCTACGATCGCAGGAAAGCTGCGGGTTGAGATAAGACCCAACGCACTTCCTTGAGGAATCGGCGATCGATTAGATGAATTCATGGTCAGTCCAGCTAATGCAGGCCTTGCAAGCCCGTCTCTTCACTCTTCAGTATAGAGTGCAATCAATCATCCCGATGTGGATCTACGACAGGCGGCTCAACAGGCGACTCAGACGCTTGTCGATGGGGAAACATTGTCACCATGATTCGCTCTAAATAGGCTCGCCCATATACCACTTGTGTGGTTCCGGGTTGAGTACCATTGGGCGTGGCAGGGGAATCGCTATTGGGGGCAGCAGATGGCTGAGGGAAAGGCGGGACAGCAGGTTGAGTGGGTTGAGTGGGCTGAGTAGTAGGCTGGGGTGGAACAGTATTACCCGCTGGCTGCGAGGAACTTGTTGCACCAGCCGCTGAACCAGCCGGTGAATTAGTCTGTGAACTAACTTGCCAATCAACTTGGCGGCTATCATCGCCAATCAAAGATCCCGCTGCTACAAGCTGCTGCGACTCAATCGATCGATTCAGAATTGTAGTTGTAGAGCCAATACAGGCATTGGACCCGATAGTAACGTTACCGACAATCAGCACACCACTACCCAAGGTCACACCAGCTTCAACGACGAGATTACCTTGATGGGCATGAAGGATAGAGCCAATCCCAACACAGGTGCCTGCACCAATTACAAGCTGACAATGGGGATCGGCTTGTAGCATCACACCAGGAGCGATCGCCGCCGTCGGATGAATCGTGACATTGCCACTCACAAAAAAGTGGGTGTCGTTGATCAAAGCAGGCGAGGGCGATCGCATGGCGGTATGTCTCTTAGTTACCAGTCTCTCAACACCAACCCCCCATTACGGGCGTTGGATGATGGTTTCCGCTACGCGCCGTCTAGTCTTCGTATCAATGCCCACCAAACGCACGTATTCTCCTGGATTTTCGGCTACGCAACTCTCCAGGGCTGCGAAAACATCAGAGTCGCGAGTGCTTTGAATGGGCGCACAGCTTGTCCAGGAAGTTGTCTGGAAGCGGCGTTTATCAGCATGTTCAGCCGAGATCCGATACCCCTGTGCTAAAAGCTGCCGGACTTGAGCCACAACATCGGCGCTGAGCTTGCCACTAGGGGCTGACGCGGGTGCATAACCGCCATTGCTATAGCTGCTGGGGCTACTGTAGCTACTACTGGGATAGCTGCTGGAGGGAGCCGGAGCCGGACTATGCTTGTCTCCTGGACGCTGAATAATCAGTTCTGAAATGCGCTGCCTAGCTTTTGTATCGATGCCAAATACTCGCACATACTCACCTGCATGTTCGTTCAGGCAGCTTTCTAGAGCAGCGATCGCATCAGCTTCACGGGTAACTTGAATCGGTGAACAGCTTGTCCAGGTGCAGCTTTGGAAGCGACGCTTATCGGCGTGTTCAGTGCCAATTTGATAGCCCTGAGCCACAAACTGCCGAACTTTCTCGATCGCTTCTGGACTCAATCGGGTGCTGTAGGCTGGGGCTGCATAGCCGCCACTACTCTTAGGAATATTGCTGCCATAGGTAGACTTAGAGGGTGCAGAAACCGTGACACCGCCCGGACGTTGCACAATTAGCTCCGAAACACGCCGTTTGGACTTCGTATCAATCCCAAATAGACGAATATATTCACCAGGATGCTCTGCTACACATCGTTCTAAAGCTGCAAATACATCAGCCTCACGGTTGCCCTGGATAGGTGAACAGCTATGCCAGGTACTTGTTTGGAAGCGGCGCTTATCGGCGTGCTCTGTACCAATATGGTAGCCCTGGGCAAGAAGTTGGCGAACCTGTTCAACGACTGCGGAATCGAGGCGAGTGGTAGTGATCATGGGACTGTTTGAAGTAGAAGAACTGGACTGGCTAGAAAAACCGGCACTTTCGCCGCTGTAGACCTTTTCGAGCTGTTGACGGATCGGAGTGATACAGGCAATATCTTGGGCACAGTGGTAGCCCGATCGCAGGGCATGGTTAACACCTACCACATGTTCGGCAAACTGAGCATCGGCAGTGGCCACGTCGGGCAAGCGATCGGCTTGCTCTTGCGTAGTAATAATCGAACCAGAAGGGACAAACTTTCCAGAGGAAATTTCTACATCCTGAATCAGCGCATGCATCATCACAATACAGCCATCACCCACTCTGGCATTGAAGATAGTGGAGCGAAAGCCAATGAAGCAATCATCTCCCACATAGGCAGGGCCATGAATCAGCGCCATGTGCGTAATTGAGGTGTTCTTGCCAATCCACACAGAATAAGGCTGTTCATCATCTCCCAATACCCGACCCTGCTCTAGTCCATGAATTACAACACCATCCTGGAGGTTACTGCCCTCACCAATTCGGAAGGGCGTGCCTTCGTCAGCTCGAATAGAGGTTCCCGGAGCAACCAGCACATTTGCGCCAACGGTGACATCACCAATGATGTTGGAAAAGGAATGGACATATGCCGTCTGGTCAATCTTGGGCTGAGCCAGATCCTTCGACCAGGGAGTTGGTGGAGCAGCAGAGCTACCAGCGACCATAGATGTCTCTCCTGTTTAAGTGCAGCCTATGGCTGCAATGAATTAAGGGCAGCCATAGGCTGCAATGAAGATGAAGCAGATAAATTGAATTCCCAAGCAGCAAAATTGGGAACAGCAGCATCAACCATTCCACACAGCCGATCAGAACTTGTGGGGCGATCGCCAACCTTACCGATCTTGATCACGCTTACTGTAGAGTGACTGATTGTCTACACTCACCGTGTCAATGATTCCCACAATCAGGGCATCAAGTGGGCGGGTTTCGCTGCTGGAAGTCTGACGAGCAGCACTGCCTCGGCTGACCAAAACCCACTCGTTTAGCCCGGCTCCCACGCTATCTGCTGCCACCTCATACGCAGGCAATGGCTGTCCACTCTCGTCCAGAAATTGCACCAGCAGGAACTTAACCCCTGTCAAGCTTTGCTCCTTATGAGTGCTGACAACTGTACCGCAAACTTTAGCGATTTGCATGAGAGTTTAGGCAACCTTAAGAGCGGCCAATCGGACGAATACCACTGACACTTTCTCGGAACGCTTCAACGGCTTCGGTATACCGAATAGGCAATACATACTCCAGGTTTTCGTGAGGACGAGCGATGATGTGAGTAGACAGAATTTGTCCACCGTTAACCCGCTTGACGTTTTCAATACCTGCGGCCACAGACGCTTGCACTTCTGAGACATCACCCCGCACAATCACGGTGACGCGACCACTGCCAATCTTCTCGTAGCCCACCAAGGTGACGCGAGCAGCCTTTACCATCGCATCAGCCGCTTCCACGACTGCGGGGAAACCCAAAGTTTCAACCATTCCAACTGCAATTGCCATCGTAATTCTCCCTTCCAGTTATTAATCCGTATCTCGATCGGTGACGCCGAAAAAATATCAGCGACTTCCAGCTATCAAACTTTCTGAATCAAAAAATCGATCTCAGAGAACTTAATCCTAGAGAATAGATTTCAGAAGATCTATGAGCGGAACTGTTCTACCGCTTCGGTGTAGCGAATTGGCAGCACATACTCTAGATTTTCATGCGGTCGAGCAATAATGTGCGTTGAAATCACCTCGCCGCCACTAACGCGCTTGACGTTCTCAATGCCAGCCGCTACAGAAGCTTGCACTTCTGAGACATCGCCTCGCACAATCACGGTCACACGACCACTGCCAATCTTCTCGTAGCCCACTAGGGTGACGCGAGCAGCCTTCACCATTGCATCAGCCGCCTCAACCACCGCAGGGAAACCCCTGGTTTCAATCATTCCAACCGCAATTGGCATCGTTTATCTCCTGCAACACAAGGATCGTCCGTATAAATACTGCTTGAAAATTTTGACAGAGTTTACGATCCTTAAATTTTCATTAAAGCACTTTCAAGATGCTCAAGCTTAACAATACAAGGCTTATTTGGCCTTTGGCAATATAAATTGAAATGATTGTATTTATAGAATTTATAAGATAAGTTTATCAGAGTTGCACCAGTCCAGTCATTTTTCTCAGGTGAGCTTTGGGCAAATGTCTTTGAGCCTTCGTCATGCGCTTAATTTGACGCAATATCTCTAATTCTAATCACTTTCTTTTTGAGAAAAGCACGCTTGTCATTGCACTTGTCATTGCATTTGTATACATTCTTTATTCAGCATTTATATCAATGCAAGACCGTTTTAACCACAGGTTCAACGAAATTTGAAATTCCTCTACTGTTTGATAAACACTTTAATAAACACTCTGCTTCATCAACACTCTTCGGGGCAGGAATCAGCAACGAGAAGATCTCGAAGCTAAGCAGGGTAAAGCCCAAAGACAGATAGAGTTTAATTATATCAGGGATGATCACTCCGTAATCACTGAATTTCTCCTAAAATCTCAGCTAAATCATGACGTTAATTTTCTTTAAAAGTAGGTAGTGACTGATGTCCGATCGAAATATCAGAAAACTTTAAGTAATAGATGCTAATATTTTTTTAATAAATCGGCATCAACTATCCTGTTTTGCCTATTTTAGAGTTCTTTGCAATGGCTAATTTTTTACCTTAAGGAGGATGGGTATTGTCCATCCTCGTCCGAAACGTAATCAAGGGCAATCGAGGTTTTCAGATCGGTTCTTAGCCTCGGTTAAGGATTCTCTTCTGGATGCTCCCTGAATCTGAGTGCAATAATCTTCTTCTTCAATTTCCCTGACTCTTT
>JAAUOQ010000159.1 GCA_012034795.1 Leptolyngbyaceae cyanobacterium CRU_2_3 | reverse complement strand
GGATAGCATCCCCGATACCAACAGTTGATATCGTTATTGATAAAGTTGATCGCAGTCAGATTGAGAAAATTAGTCCGTTAGAGTGGGTGTTTTGCCTCCGAAAGAAAGCGAAGTGGGATCAGAACAATCCCCGCGCTCAAGAAACCTCGGAAAAGTTCTGGCAGATCGCATTACACCATGCACTGCTACGTCAGCATTTGATCAAATCCTTAGCGCTACACTACAGCGATCGAAAAGCTTACGATCTGGCAGCTTCATTGGTCAGAGCTTTTCCAGTTTTTGCCAACGAGGCTCAAGTTAAGCACTTACTCGTTGTTCAGGTTCTACAAGCTTTAGATGGGGCAGATGCCCTGATGCCCTCGTCAAACTCATCTGTAACCATGACCTGACTCCACAAGAATTTCAGGAAAAGCTAGCTAACCAGATTCCGCTATTCATTAAGCCGATCGCTCAGCTTGCCGATTACGCGGTTCTCTATTTTGCTAAGCTAGACTCTCCTACCGATCAACAGACACGTTGGCTGCTTCGCTACCTGAACGAGTTGCCCACTACACAGAACGCTCAACCCGATTCCCAGTCAACTGTCGTTAATCAGTTACTAACCCATATCGCAGTCGATCGGGCTGAACAGTATTTGAGAATCATCCAATGGTTGCGCGATCGCTATAGCTGGCAAACTTCTAACGGTTGGCACAAACTTACAGATCTCGCTAAGCGAAACCTCCGGCAATGGATTGGTGGCATCAGCTACGGAGATTTCCGTCGGTTGGCTGATAAACTGTTGCAGAATCTACTGCTACAGCCTCATGAAGAAAACCAGCTTAGAAGCCGCCGTACTTTTTGGTCAAACTACAGCAGGCGATTTCAAAGCGATCTGCGGATTTTATTGCCGTACTCTTCAGTAGCTGCTTTAGCTGGAGAAAGCTTTCCTGAAGCTGATATTCTGCTGGAAGACAATAGTGATCCAACAGAAATTTGTATCTTCAACTTAGGCAAGCTCTTAGTCGTCGAGTTCTTTCGAGGAGATGGCAGTGAAACTCGAATTTTTCCATATTCTACCAACTTAGAAAACTTTTTGTTTAGCAATTCTCGTCTTTCTGTAAAGCGTATTCGCTGCCAAGGCGGAGAAGTATTTGATCATGCGTTTGGATGGCAAGGCATTTGTATCCAATATCTAGAGTCTCACAATATTTCCGCAAATCCGGGCATAACAGAATTTTATGGATTACCTGGACGTTGCAATAGTTATCGTCCTGGTCAAGGAATAAGCTCTCTTAGCTCAGAAGATCAAGCAACACGTGAACGTAGCTTGAGAAACTGGAAGCCTAAAATGGCAAGGCTTCAGGAAGAAGCCCAGAGGTTTTGCGATCGGCTAGAACCATAGGTTAAATAGTCGTCCCTGAAAAAGCCTCTAATTTTTTGGATACTCAGACACCAAGCAGTACAGTGAAAGGGCTTCAGCCGTCAAATTTGGGCAAGGCAAGCAAGCGCATGATGAAAGAATGATGCTTTCTCAGTTTCTTCAGGTTTTGCAAGGCTTTGAGTGTTGTCTTGCAATTTTTAAGCCGCGTTTTTTGGCTGAAATGCCTGATTCTACTGGCTCTTTGACTTTTTCAGGGACGACTAGACAATCCGAAAATCACAAGCAGCGCTGAGCCGATCGCCCCATACCTCTCCTGACTAAAAAAGTTGGTGAATCCGCTCAAGCCTAGTCTAAAGGTTTTCTGGATCGATCTCATCCCCTACGAAATACTACAGATAAATTATTTGCGGGCAGTCTCATAGGTTTTCACCATCGAAAGCCGGTGGTTTGGGCGATTGCGGCTACCTCTGCCAAATCACGCACGCCCCACTCTGGGTTGCGAGCTTGTAGGCTAGCATCGAAAGTCCCGATTGCTTTCTGCCGTATGTTCTCCTTTCTGTTTGAAAGGGCCGTACAGATATAACACTCCGCCTTCTGGTAAAACCCGTTCTGCACCTGCCATTAATCCCAGACAGGCAGACCAAGGTGCAATGTGGATCATATTGATATTGACGATCGCCTGAATGGGATAACGCTGAAGATCAAGATCTGGCACTTGCGCTAAGCCTTCCTTTTGTTCAACCGGCCAGATTGGATCGCGAGCATCCAGGGCGATCGGTGGATGCAAATTATCTGCCAAATTATCTGCTCGCCAAGCTGCGATGCTAGCTCTTGCCTCCGGATTAGGATCAGAGGGCAACCACTGACGCGGATGCAGATGCGACGCAAAAAGACGGCATGTTCGCCTGTGCCGCTAGAAATCTCTAAGACCGTACCTGTGGGTGGCAGCACTTCTAATAAAACTTCCAAGATGGGTGCTTGATTGCGTTGTGTCGCAGGCGCATACTGCCGGGCATCAAATGATGAATTCATAGGAACTACCGCAAGGATCATCCTCTCAAGGATAATCAGTAGATCGCAAAGCTCCAAATAGATCCTTTCAAAATCCTGGTTTTTTGGGGCACAGCGGGTGGAAAACCAGGATTTTTGTTTTTTTGGGGCACGCGACGCGCGCCCCAAAAAAACATTTGCGACAGTAAAAGGGCGATCGCCCAGACGCCAACGGTGCCCGCCAATTTCTCATCAGATTGATATTGAGATAGAGGAGAAAAAGCACCCGGACGGGGAATACTAAACCTGATGATTGCACCTGAAAATTGAGATAGCTGGGATTGCCTTTATATTTTCAAGACATAAATTCGAGACATAAAATTGCTTCCCTAGACAACACAGTCCTGATTCAGGGGATAGAAGCATCTGCACTCATCAAATTTATGAGAGAGAGTTCGTGCTATTCCGTGACAGTTTTGAGCAAGTCCAGCCATTGCATCAAACAAGGGATTGAGCCAAGGGATTGAGCCATGAAATGGGAAGAGAGTCGGACAAATTTCGATCGCAATCTAGCGGTAATCATTGGCATTGATCACTACGATCACAAAACGATTCATGACTTGAGTACTGCGGTCAATGATGCCAACGCATTTGCTAATCTGCTGCAAAACTATGGCTACAAACCAGAAAACATCATTCGTTTGTTTTCTCCCCGCCCCGATGTAGCCCTGGATCACCTGAGTCAGCCCTATCGTCCTGCTACTTTGGACGAACTGAATATCCTGCTGGAAGACACATTGCCCAACAAGCTGAAGCCCACCCATGCCGATCGCCTGTTGCTGTATTTTGCCGGGCATGGGATTGCCGAAAACGGCAATCAGGGGCCCGCAGGCTATCTGATCCCCCAAACGGCAGAAATCGGTGATCCCAAAACTTATCTGTCCATGCAGCGCTTAAGCGAAGCGCTTAACCGGCTGGACTGCCACCATTTGTTAGTGGTTCTAGACTGTTGCTTTGGAGGAGCGTTTCGTTGGGTTAGCACCCGAAAATTAATTGCAGATCTGGAAATCATTCACAAAGAAAATTACGATCGCTTCATTCGGTTTCCAGCCTGGCAGGTGATTACCTCGGCGGCCCACGACCAAGAGGCTTTAGATTTGTCGATCGATCGGCGGGTCACCCGTGAAGGCGAATCTGTGCATTCGCCCTTTGCCCAAGCTTTATTTGAAGGACTCCAGCACAACAAAGCAGATTTTATTGCCGATGGGGTGATCACAGCCCATGAACTGTACTGTTATCTGGAGGAGCGCGTTAGTGTTTTATCCAACAACCAACAAACTCCAGGACTCTATCCCATTCGGCGAGACTGCGACAAGGGTGAATACATCTTTACCCAGCCTGGGTTTAGTCGAGATCGCCTCAAAACTGCACCGCCTTTAAACAAAGACAATAATCCTTATCGCGGATTAAAGCCCTTTGAGGAACGCCATGCCCGATTTTTCTTTGGCAGAACAGCCCTGAGAAAAGCCCTAATCGATCGGCTCAATCAATCCACTACTATTCAAGTGGAACACCTCAACGGCGAAGCGGGCAAAGTTGTGCCGCCGCTGACTGTCATTCTGGGTGGTTCAGGTTCTGGAAAATCTAGCTTAGTGCAAGCTGGATTATTGCCCGATCTGCGATCAAAACAGGCTGATCAATGGTACATTCTCGATCCTTTTCGGCCGGGTGAATCGCCCTTCACTGCATTAGCCAGAGCAATTTTGCCAATCGTTAAACCGGAGTTGCTCAGACAATTAGAACAGGCTGATTTTCTAGATAGGCGGCTGCGATCGCTCCTCCCCGACCCTAATCTACCTGCATCCGATCAGAACACCACGGCGGAGCCAAACCAACCCGCCAGCCTGACGAAACTGGTACGCCTGTGGAGTACTGTGACACCTGAAGCCCGTTTGTTGCTTGTAGAGGACTATTTTAAGCAAATATACCCTTTGTTTAGCGGCGAGCTAGCCCAACAGGTGATGGACTTCAATCGGGCGATTCAAGATGCGCTTCAGCAAATTGTGTTTGACTTACCCAAGCATCCTCATTACCTGAGTCAGGCGATCGCCCACTGGAGTCAACACGCTGGTCAACATGCTGGGCAACACGCTGGTCAACATGCTGGGCAGGGCGATCGCCAACTGTTGATGGTGATTGATCAGTTTGAGGAATTGCTCACGCTCAGTCAGTCCAAAGGCAAGCTTCAAAATGGCAGAACATCGACAGCGGCCGCTCAGGTTTGCACAGCGTTTCTGGAGGTGATCAGGCTAGCGCTACGCGATCACCCTCAGCGGCTCAAAGTACTCTTGACCCTCCGATCAGATTTTGAACCCCGGTTTTTGAATTCGCCCTTGCAAGAGTGGTGGCCATACGCCCGCTTCCCCGTGCGTCCTATGAACTCAGATGAACTGCGAGAGGCCATTGAAGGGCCAGCCCAACTTCAAGCCTTGTACTTTGAACCGACTGATCTCGTCGGAACCTTGACGGATGAAGTCGGACAGATGCCTGGGGCCCTGCCCTTACTCTCATTTACTTTGAGTGAACTCTATAGCGAACTAGCAGAGAAGTGGCGAAAACAGGAAGTTAGCGATCGCGCCTTACGCCTGGAAGACTATAACAAACTGGGAGGAGTAGCTGGATCGCTCAGTAAACGAGCCACCCAGGAGTATGAAAATCTGGTCAGCGACGATGATGGTTTTGGGGCAGTAGTGGGCAAAACCTATCAAGCCACAATGCAGAGAATTATGCTGCGAATGATTGCCCTTGAGGGAGGCAGCGTTGCCCGACGAAAAGTATTGGAATCAGAACTAGATTATCCAACGCCTGAAGAAAGTCAGCGCGTTAAGGCTGTGGTGGATCGTCTGGTCAACGCCCGTTTGTTGGTAAGAGGACAAGAAGCTGGAGTAGCCTATGTTGAACCAGCCCATGACTTTTTAGTCCGGGGCTGGGATAAGTTGCAAAAATGGCTGAAGGACGAACAAGAAACCTTAGCTTTGCAACAACGACTAATACCTGCTGCCAATGATTGGCATGAGAAAAAAACTGGTGAAACACCTGCCAATTGGCGAGAGAAGGCCAGACATCTAAGCGATCGCAGCGTTTTTCGCACAGTTGAATTGGTGCAATCTCATAAACGGAAAGTGCTGCAAAAGCGTCAGTTCAAACATTTAAGTGTCATTCGTGAGAATTCAACAGATTACCTCTGGGATGATGATCCTCGACTGGAACAGTTGAATCGTTTAATTAGTTCTCAAGACAGTTGGTTTAATCGAACTGAAGATCTGTTTGTGCGTCAGAGCGTTGTCCAAAAAGAAAAAAATTGGATTGGCAAGATCTTATTAGTGATTGTGATTGGCATTAGCACTTGCATTCTTTTGAGATGGGTTTTGCTAAGTCAAAAAGATCGGTTGCTAGAACAGGTGCGGGCTTCCAAAGAATCGGCAGAAGCCAACTTGCAAGCCCATCATGAGCTAGAGGCAATGATCGACATGTTGCGAGCCGGAAAGCTTTAGGTGATCCGGCGAATCGTCTCAATCCATTTCTTTGGACTCCGCCCGTAGAAACCGAGGCGCAGATCAAAAAAACCTTGTTTCAGGTGCTTGCCACAGTCCGAGAGCGCAATCGCCTGCAACTCAACCGAGCTGCAATTTACAATGTCGCAATCACTCCTCAAGGAGAAGAACTAGCAACAACCGAAGATGATGACACAATCCGATTGTGGAATACATCAGCAGAGCAGATTGATCAATTTCCTACAGGACAAGGGATAGTTAGAAGCATTGCATTTAGTGCAGATGGCAAACAGTTGGCGACGGGAGGCGAAGATGGCAGCATTCTGATATGGACAATTCGCGATCGCAAAATCGACCTAACTCAAAACCAATTGAGATCTTCAAAGCTCACAAAGGAAAAGCGCCCAAAGGGGCAATTTTGAGTTTGGCTTTCAGCCAGCACAATCCTCGGAATCAACGACTAGCGATCGTGGATAGCAATCGGCAAGTCTGGCTCTGGAGTCTCGCTAGAAATCGGCTTTCTTCCTTCCATGAAGAACTGCAAGCTAGTAGCCAAGATGTCAACATCTATAGCGTTGCCTTTAATCCAGAACGTGACCAATTAGCAACCGTGGGAGATGATGACATTATTGAATTGTGGGACATCAATTCTGGCAAAAACTCGATCGTTTTAATACAGGACAAGAAATTGTCTATAGCATCTCGTTTCGAGATGGGACGCATTTGGCAACGGGCGGGGTAGGCAAAAAAGTCAAGATATGGACTATTAACAATGGCAAAATTGACCGGACTTCCACGAAAGTAGAGGAATTCACCACCGAGCAAGCCAGTACCTACAGTTTGTCATTCAATCGGCAGGGTTTGCTGGCCACAGTGGGCAATGACGAAGCTGTGACGATTCATCATCAGGTTGCCAATCTCATCGCAGATCGTAAAATTCTTCAACCTGCCAGGGGAAATCGGGAGGTTCAGGGTTTAGCCTTTAGCCCTAACGGTCGGCTGCTGGCAACGGTGAGTGCTGATCAGCAACTGCGGCTCTGGGATTTGGCAGGCAGTCAGGTAGCTCGATTTCCAGTCAGTGGCGAGAATGTGAATACCATTGCTTTTAGCCCTAATGGTGAATTAATTGCCACAGGTGCAGAGGATGGCACGATTGAACTACGTGATCCACAAGGTAACTTTCTCGATCGTGTTTTGCTGGAAAAACTTCAACACAGCCCGATCGCCAGTCTGGTATTTGAACCCAAGGGGCAACGTTTGGCAGCGATCGCCAAAAGCGGAGGCGTTGAATGGTTGGTAATTGAAAATAAAGCATTTAAGAAAACGAATGAAATTCCTGTTGTAGAAAGCTGGCAAGCCCCCATTCAACAGATTAAGAGCCTGGCATTTGCACCTAATCTGCGCCAGGTGGCAGTGTTGCAAACCCATGGCACAGTCAGCATTTGGGATAGACCTTCTAACCAATTCCTGTTCTCTCTGCCTTCACGCCACACCCCTCGAGTAAACCCGTGAGTGGCATCACGTTTAGCCCCAATGGTCGGTCATTAGCCACTGCCCATACCGATGGCACAGTGAAGGTGTGGCAAATTGAGCAAGATGTAAATGGCACCATTACTGCCATACAGACGCCATCGCTTGAGTTTCAAACCCACCAAGGAGAAATCAAAACTATTGCCTTTAGTCGGGTCAACAGTAGTCTCTTGGTTACAGGGGGCAAAGACGGCACAGCCAGACTGTGGGATATTTCCACGGGGCAACCCCCTCGGTTCTTTCTGCCCTCTCCTGCCCAAGGTCAAGGCTCAGAGGATGTACAGGCGATCGCTCATGCAGCTTTTAGCCCTGATGCTCAGAAGTTAGCCACCTTAATTCAACCCAACAGCCTCGCTCAACCCAACAGCCTCGCTCAACCCAACAGCCTCACTCAACCCAACAGCCTGAAGCTATGGAATGTAGCTGGGGAAAGCGCCACAGAGTGGCAACTTGTTCCCTTTCCCCACTCAGATCAACCCGTATCAACCGTCAAAAGCCTGATTTTTAGTCCCGACAACACCCTGCTGGCAGTGATGGGGCAAGATGGAACAATCCGGCTCTGGGATACTCTTTCACAACAATGGCTTGACCCCATTCAAGTACGGCCCCAACACCAGATCAGCAGTCTCAACTTTAGCCCTGATAGTCAGCAGTTGATGGTACTTGAACAAGATGAGAACCAGCAAGGCACACTTGAACTTTACCTCAGACATCCCGCTGCGAAACACAAATTTGAACGACAAGAAATCCTCAATGCTGACGAGTTGAAAGATATCAACATTAGTAGCGTTGCCTTTAACACTAGTGGAACTCAGTTTGCAACCGCTCAGGTTACAGAAACTGGAGGAATTGTGACCGTATGGCATACTGCAATTGGAACAAAATATGGTGCATTTAAGACACAAAATCCGGTTGGAAATTTGATGTTTAATCAAAACGGTCAATTAGCCACTTTTGAACAAGACGGTACCGTTAAGCTATGGGATCTAGATCAAGGCAAGCGAGAGCTAGGAGAATTTAAAACGTCTGAATCTCCGTCACCGGATCTATCATCACCTGCTAATATTTCCGAATTATTATCGAATTCTTTGCCGCAAGCCCAACGACCTTCGACAGCCCCTGCTTCGCCGACCCCTGCTTTCCCCAAATCTACCTCCCAAAAACCGACTTCCCCAAAACCTGTAACTCGCTCCAAGACAAAGTTTTTAAAGACACAGCTACCGATCCAAAGAGTCTTTAGCCCAGATGGTCAATTACTGGCAACGGTGAATCAAGGCAAACTGAGTTTATGGAATACTCTTGGCAATCCGCTTAATCTATTCCAGACTCCACAGCAGCAAGCCCAAACACAGAACCAAACCCAAGCCCAAGCCCAAGCCCAAACCCAGAACGTTCTGAGTGCAGCCTTTGATCCAGAGAGCAAGCGTCTAATCACAATTGATCAAGACGGACAGATGAGCTTTTGGCAGGTGGGTGGTGTAGAAGACCTGGTAGCAAAAAGCTGCAATCTGTTGCAGAACTATCTAAAGAATAATCCTAATATTGGTGAAAGCGATCGCGCGCTCTGCCACAATACTCCCATCCCCCAGGATTATGCATACATCAGTGCGGGTGAAAAACTTTTAATTCCCACCATCACCAATCCAGAGAAGCAAGCTGGGGTTGAAGCAATGGCAGTAGGAGACTTTGCCACAGCTAGCCGCCATTTCCAAATTCATTAGCCGCTAATCTGAATG
>JAAUOQ010000158.1 GCA_012034795.1 Leptolyngbyaceae cyanobacterium CRU_2_3 | reverse complement strand
TCGCCATAGATTTGATCGCCCGTGAAAAAAAGCTGGTGGGGGCGATCGTTCGCTTGTCCAGCGCTTTTGCTCAATCAGGCTATCGAGGATGGGCAGGGCGTCCTGTTCGCCACCCTGCGATTTTCGACAGGAGCCGTGCACAATTTTCAACTTGTCCAGATGAGCAGGAGGCAAGGCAAAAGTAGGTAGCCCGTGGGCAAAATAGCTGATGGGCGCTTCTGGAAAAGCCTCTGAACAGAGCGCTTGCTGAAGGGTAGAGCGATCGCCTGCTTCCCGCTGCAACCGCTCAAAGCTGAGGTCGTAAGCATAAACCTGTCCGGGTTGGAGTCCAGCCCCGTTTACTGGTCGGGCTGTAACTGCCACCACATGCAACTGCTGTCCTAGCGCTACGGTGGCCTGAATGCCAGCCAAAACTAGATTTTGCAGAGACGCACCCTCGCCTGCTTCTGTGGCAAACACTGCTAGCGTTACCGCACAAGATTCCCGCAGTGCCACCCAGACTGTCACCGTATCAGGCTGCGTTCGTCGTAAGACCGGCCCTGCCAAAATTAAAGGGAGTTTAGCGAGGCGATCGCTCAAAGGCGTCCAAACCATAAACGAACTATCAACAAACCGATTGAAAAAACAGTTATATCAAGTCAGCTTGAAAACCCAGATCTGGTTGTCAGGGGCATTGCAGCCGAGATGGTGTTGGCGCTCAGACCCGTCAGGTTTAATTCTACTGATAATTAAAAAATAGCGGTTTTAAGCGTCAATCTCTACTAATTTTTGTTTGGATGACAGCCCCGATTTAATCTGAATGCTCGATTTTGATACCTTAAACTCTGCTGCCAACAGCTTAATTAGCTCAGCGTTGGCTTTGCCATTCACGGGCGGCGATTTCAAATGCACAATCAGGCTGCCGTCCTCAGCAGTCTGAATCTCCTGTTTTTTGGCATTTGGCTTAACCTTGACCCGCAGAATTTTCATGATCGAGATCCCGGCGGGTATGGAAACGAGGGTGAAGTAAAGCTGTAACTGGCTGATCGGAGTGTAAATGCTGTTGGACGATCGCCCCAACATCGCTCACCTTAATCCGGCAATACCAGAAATCATCGGGCATTACCCGAACTGTAGGGCCCGCCGCACACTGCCCCAAACAATCACTGCCACTGGCAAACACACCGAGCGGTATTGCTGCTTGAAAAGCAGCTAAAACCTCAGCCGACCCATTGCGGATGCAGGAGCGGTGTTGACAAACCAAGACACAACGACGCTTTGGCAGTAGGGTCATCGGTTAGCCGAGACTCAAAACGCGGTTGACTAAGGTAGACACCGATTTTTTCAGTTGTCGCCGCTGCCGCCACCGCAGGAAGGCTTCTTCATAATCTTCGCCACCCAGCCGGAAGGTTTTCCAGGCATCGAGCGCCATGCCAACACCCCAACCCAGAAGGATATAGATTGGCCAGGTGCCGCCACCTACCAACAAATTGAGTGTGATTAAAAAGCCGTTGACAATCGCAAATTTGGCGAAACGCTGCTGAAAGCGCTGCCGCCGTTGCAGATCAAACGCATTGCGCTCAACCGATTCTCCTCGACGAACCCCCCACTCTTGCTCTGCTGCCTGAATATCAGCCGGAGCAATATTAAGTTCTGCGGCAATTTCATAAAGCTGAGTCCGGGTGAGTTCTCCGGCTTCGGCTTGGCGGGCAATGGCAATTTGGAGAATTTGCTGGGCGTCTTCTGAACGATATAGCTCCATCATGGCAATAACATTATGGCGATAAAAAAATGGCGATAAGGCGATAAAAAGAGCAATGAGAAAGGGTGAGCGTTCGGTTAGAACCTCTCTCTTATAGTTATAAACCCTGCCTCTGCCGAACTTGATGCTAGTCCTGGACGTATTCTTCGCCATTGACTAGGGCAATTTCCGCCCGGACAAACTCTCGACCCAGATAGGCAGCGTGATCGTGGTAGGTCAGGGGGCAGGGTTTGTGTTCTTCAAAAATCTTGATACAGAGTTCTTTAGCTGTCCGACCGGTATACAGGGCGGTATGGGTTCGTTGAACTGTGCCTTTGGTGGGCAGCGGCTTGCCCGTTTCAGGATCGCACGCCAGCCCTTTATCGTTGATGACGTTGGTGAAGTGCTTGGCGCAGATCACCTGGGCTTCGCGATCGAGATAAATCAAAAAGTAGCCCTGGGGGTCCAGTTGAATGAAACGCTTAGAGAGTTTGTCATCAAAGGCTTTCAGTGCCTCAGCAGCAGTTTTTACAGAAACCGATGGATTCATAATTCATAGGGGATAGGCTAGGGGATGGGCTTAATTCAGAAAAGCGACCCGCGATCGATCTCAGCACATCCAATCTAGTTTATCCTTCCAATGGTGTTCCTATGTTCTTGTGGAAATGTCACTGTTGATTGTGTATTAGCTGATCAAACCATCTACACTACGCTCACAAAAACCTGTGTATAGCCGTCGTCGCGCCCTGTGGCTTTATCCGCTGTTTCAAATTCCGCTGATGTTGTTTGCCCTCTGTCTGCTGGCGGCGGCCCTATGCTGGTTGCTAGGGCTGGGCAGACCCAATGTTGCAGCGGCGATCGCCCTGGATCTGAGCAGCAGCACCTACGAAAATCAGCCGTTTAATGCTCCCAATACGATTGTTAATCAAGAACTGGAAGCCGTGCGCTCCTACCTGACAGAAAATGCCAAACTCAATCGCCCTAACCAGGTGCAGGTGTTTGGCTTTGGTGCCCTGGTGGTTCCGCTCACCCCCTCATTTCAGTCCGACAGTGCCCAGGTGCAAACAGCACTGGCTCAAACCCTGGCTGATCCTAACCTTAGCCAGCGCGTATTACCGGGCAGTACTAATGTCGATGCTGCCTTGCAGTCTGCCCAAACAGCCTTGAGCGCTTTGCCCGCCGGCTGCAAAGAAATTCTGCTGGTGACGGATGGCACGGGCGATCGGATTGCAGACACCACCCTGCAAACTGCCAAAGCCAGCAAAACCCGCATTAATGTTTTGCTAGTCACATCAGATCTGGGGCAAAGTCTCAAAAATATTGACCTTGCAGGTGCTGCATTGCAGACGGGAGGGGTGATTTTACCGGGACAGGTTGGCAGGTTGACCACCCTATTTATCGACCAATTTTTTACCCGCTTCAACAGTAACCTGAAGTGGATTTTCTTCTGGCTAGGATTGGCATGGGTGGCCCTAATGTGGCTATTAATTTTGCCACTCGATCGCTGGATTTTGCAATACTGGCTGAAACTGCCGATGAACACCTCTGGGCAAATAACATTGGGAAATGCTTTGTTCTGGACGGTGCTCACACCGATCATCGTCTGGCAGGTGTTTGGTATTCCGTTGATTTCGCCTTGTTCTTAGGCACTGCGATCGCCCTGATGTAGCGGATTTCAGTTCGGTGCAATAACAGCGATAGATGAACCAACCTTTGATGCCTTTCAATTGATGTCTTTCATGCCATACACCAGAATTTTAAAAAGCCACTGTCTCTTTACAACTCAGCTATGACTTCCGCTAGAGGAATGATTCCCCTTTATAAATAACCTTAAGTTGTACCTCAATAAGGCTATAGCAATCCCAAATGGTTTGTGAGAAACGGGTGGAGGGACAGTGCCGGATATCACACCCGTTAACCATCGCACAGAGCAGCCTCGATCTGTTGAATCGCCTGACTTGTACTAGCCGAAGGATTCTCAATAGAATAAAGCCATTGCAGAGCATCTGACCAAAGATTTTGATCCGCGAAATACTGAGCTTTTTGAATCGCGATCGCTTCTCTCGTAGATCCCCTCGCAGTCAAGCGAGTGTCAATTTCCTGAAGTTGGTTTGCGATCGGCGTTCGTCGCTCTGCCTCCATCACTTGAAAAACAAACGAGGCGTTACCGCGAGATTGACTCAAAAGCTCCCATTGATAAACTTGTCCCGGTGCCAATGCTGCACCATTGTAAACAATGCTCCGGCTTTGTGAATCAAGCGTCTGGCTCCACAAGACCTCCTGACTCCCCAGCTTACGGAGGCGAATTTGTTCCACACTTCCTCGCCATACAAATAGGGGGCGATCGCTCCAGACTTGATCCGTTTCCACCAATCCAGGTGTGATTGGGCAAAACCCAATGCTTCGCGATAGCCCTGGAGTTCTTCGTCGCCGTTCAAACGTTTGCACAAACTGATCAATATCCGTTTCAGTGGAAGTACCCGGAGGTCTAGAACGACGCGGCGGCTGCTGTGCTAAAAGATCAGGACTAACTTCAGCAGCCATCGCAATCCGATCAACCCATGCTGAAAAGCCAGCTACACCCAGAGCAGTGGCGAGCATCCCACTCATTAAAACACGCTGAAAATTAAGCATATTTTTTCCCCATAAAGTCGGTGCAGCATACGCTAAAAAAAGAATTGAGGGCAGCATCCAGGGCAGTGAAATGCCAGCACTAATATAAAGTTGCAATCCCAGCAGACCATACACCAGAACAGCCATAATCAGTCCAACTCTATATTGGCATGGGTGCCGAAACGGGCGTTTTGGGTGTCCATGCTGGAGTAGCTCTGCTGTCACCAGACCGCAAGGCGCTGCCAGCAATACTACCCACAGGCTAGGAACAGCCACAACCATCCGCTGATTCAAAAGCTGATAGATCATGTAGGCATGAACTTCACTCCCTGTCAGGTAATTCAGATAATCAGGTTCATTGCGAGTTGTGCCCCAAGGAAAAACAGCAGCACTATTATCACGCCGCAAACGACTCTGCCAAAACCGCATAGCCGGAGGTAAATCATAATAATCTCGATGCTCATCGGTGACATGTCCCGCCTCCGCATAAGCGCCAGAGCCAATTAAGACAATTTGATTTGCAGAACGGAGTTTCAAAGCCGGATCTTCTCGCAACCTATGAGCCGCAATTCGGTCATAAACGCGATCGGGTGGAATCGAGAAATCAATCATTGGCTCCAGCATCACCACCCCTAAGCTGTCATACATCCAGGTAGACAGGTGGCTGAACCGGAGTTTTCTCAAGAGCTTAAGCAGGGAACTGGCAGACGGATGTTGATCGGTCAATTCAATCAGCCTTGTTCGCAAATCGGGTTGAGCATGATTCACGTTTAATTTTGGCAGAAACGACAATCCCCGATTGGACTCATGCACTAACGTCAGCAGATACGCGAAAGGACAGGATTGCTGGCAATCTTCATCGGGGTAGGGCAGCGTCATGTGTTTGGGAGAAGAAAATTCTACATATCCTTGCAAACTCCAATTCGGCTGCGCGATCTGACGCTTGGCAACGGTAAAGACACCATCCGCCTCATAAACTTTTTGATCATCTGCGTTTAACGGTTGGTACAGGGTGCCAAACACAAACCAAGTTTGATGTTGATTCACAACACGCCGGATACTTTCTGCCAAAACCGCATCTGCTTTGGGATCTGCGTCTTCTGGCTTGAGCAAGTAATCAATGCCCACGATCTTCAACTGCGAATTGTGCTCAGATAGGGAGTCAATCAACTCAGCCAAATAATTAGCTGGCATGGGTTGTGCTGGCTTCTGCAAGCGGGCTGCAATATCTCGAACAGACTGCTCATCTACTTGAACTAAAGCGACAGGCGGCACAGCATTCTGTTGAGTACCGATCGGCGGTACCTGTCCTAACAAGTCGCGATATATTGCCTGAACTGCCATCCGCTCATCTAGCAATACACTTTGCACTGGCGGCAACACACTCAGCAGCAGGCAAAAAACTAAAGCGATCGCCTGTGTTAACTTAGGTAACCAACGTTTCCAATGGGGAGGAGTCAGACAAAACGGAGTTGCACCGGGGTGACAAAACAAAGATGGAATCAGGTACGCCGAAGGATACGTATGAATTTTGTTGAGCTTCAAAATTTGACAAGCCGCAACTAAACAAGCTTGCACATCTTTATAACGGGCCAAATTCTGTAAAAATTCTGCCAAAAACTCCTGAGCTACCTGATTATGAATCGGTTCGCGCATGATCGCGACTTGACTCAGCCCCACCCGATCGATCAGTGACTCAGCAATGTTCAACCCTTTGCAAGAATTAAACAAAGCAAACTGTAGTCCTCGTTTTCTAGCCAGCCTCAGTTGGGTTTCAATCTCACTCACATACATGGACACACCCGGCGCAATTCCTAACTCGCCTCCACCCACCTGTGCTTCATTGCTATGTCCTGCAAATAACAAAACATCCCAGCCTTTTTCATCGGCAATTGCCTGCAAGATAGTGGTTTTGACTGCCAGCGAATTTTGCCCTCGTTGCCAGCCCACAAACTGCACCTCAGCCAGGCGATCGATCGCTTGCACGGCCCGCCGATCAGCTTGAAAGTTTAGCCCTGTATCATCCCCTAGAATCAATAAAACTCTGGGTCGTCCCTGTCGCTGTCTAGGAGCAGTAGAGACTTCCTGATGGATATTAGACGGAGTCCGGACAAAATCAATACTACTCACTCCAAATTCTGCCCCAATTTCCCAACCCTCCCAAGGAAATTTAGACAGTGCCAGCGGACTGCAAGTTAGGAACACCTGGATACCAGAAGTACCCTCTAAAACTTTCTGTTCGGCAGCTTGCCGACTTGCGCGAGCAATTTCCATGCGAATTTCCAGCAGTTCTCCCTGCCCTAGCCATCGGTGAAATTCAGACATTAACTCTGCCTCTGCCCGCACCAACCGACTGTGCCAGTCGAGCGCCCCAGCACTACCACTGATCGACCGTCCCCGTAAAGGAATTTGAGATTCAGCACAGTCAACTGAAGGCTCAGAAAATGAAGGCAAAGGCATATTTTTGTAATAGCCCAGATAAGCCCATTGCCAATTTTCATAGCATTCCGTCAGAATCGTTGGATAGTCCAAGGTAGCATCTCGTCGTTGCTCCCGCCCCCAGGACAGTTCAAACACACACACAGATTGTTGAACTTGCTGAACTTTCAATCGTAGGATAATTGGCATAGAACTGGAGAAAAATCAGCTTAAAATGCTCACACTGTTTCTGGTTCAAATTCATATAACAAATTGGCAATAGTTTGTTGCTTAAAGCTGATCAAAATCTGGAATTTTTCATTCCAACTGCCAATCACTTGTGCATACAAATAGCTATTATTGCTGCGTTCCTCTAAAACTTCATCTACTAATACCTGACTCATATCCCTTACTTCTAGCTTCACCCCAAAAGCAGGACGAGCATCAGGTTGAGCACCCAGAACTAACAGCAAAACCCATTCCGCTTCATTGGTTGGGCTAGAA
The DNA here is from genome assembly GCA_012034795.1 of Leptolyngbyaceae cyanobacterium CRU_2_3. Taxonomy (GTDB): domain Bacteria; phylum Cyanobacteriota; class Cyanobacteriia; order Elainellales; family Elainellaceae; genus Drouetiella. The sequence continues at coordinate 1,982 of JAAUOQ010000158.1, read as the reverse complement.
ACTGACGCTGGGATTGACGCTGGGATTGTCCAAACGAGGGTGTACAGACGCAAATCTAAATTTTCCCATTGCAAATCTTGATAAGTTCCTCGCGCTTCGGTAGGAATTTGAATGCCCCCTGAAGCTAGATCTGCCCTAATTCCATCTAAACCTCTTAAACTGCGAAAAGCAGGCATAGTACTTGGCATCAACATCAGAGAGAGTGCTTGAGCAGCCATGTCTAACTGCTCTCGTAGCCAAAACGCTGCATTAATCGCTGTTTGACCAACCTGACGGGCTAATGGCTGCATCATTAACTCTGAAGATAACCAGTTCATTAAGTCTGGACTTCTCAAAAGCATTGCCCCCTCATTCCAGGTCAATACTTGCCATAGAGTTCGTTTCTGACTAAGAATTTGGGGAAGTACAGCCGTGAGTTTTTTTTCAGATCCGGCTTTGCCTCAGCCCTCTGATCTGGCATCCCAGCAGCAATCGGTAAAGACATAGCCTGCGAATTCAAACAGCGCAAACTTAATAAAAGCACATCTGGTTCCAGCGTAAACCACTGTAACGGCACAGCATAGTTCCAATCTAGTTCTACAGACAGTGAATCAACTTGCTGAGCCAAAGTATCGTAGCTAGAGCAACCGTAAACACAGGCTTGTTCAGCATCTTCCAACACTTCAACCAATACATACCAATGAGCCGCAAATTCAGGCAAATCCAGCACAGCCCTGGGAATACTGATTTGAGTATCAGTCAGACTACCAATTGCCAAAATGCAAAGCTTAAACTCTCCGACCTGAAGATGATAAACCGCGTTGATTAAGCTAGCGTAGATTGGATATTGGATCGAACATTGCTCATCAATCAGCGTCAGTTCTGGCGCACGTTGATGTAGCCATTGCTTAAAACCAAGCAAAGCCAAGGCATTGAGGTAAACTTGCCATTGCTGATTTGGATTAGAGACAGGCTGGCACCAATCAGCCGCTTGCTGCACTTGTTCGGGCAACAGAGTCATGACTCTAGGGGGCTGAGATTCCCAATGTTCAGATTCCCAGTCTAGTGGGTCTAAAAAGTTCGAGGTAATGGATAGGTTAGACATGGTTCGTTGGCTCTCCTAATGCATCTAGATAGTGGCAAAGTCTCAGAGCAAATAGACTCGTAAGGGGGCGATGGCGGGCGGCACTGGCTTCAGCCACTGTTTCTTGAATCACACTTTCAACCTCCTCCTGGAGAACTTGTTCCAACCGTTGATCCCATCCTTGCAACCGATCGAGGCTTTCAAACTCCCTGACCAATTCCGGCACCCGATCGCGCAATATCGCTAACCAACGCTGACGAATATCAGTCCGAAACTCTGGTAGTTGTAAGAGACGACTGACTTGAGATTGACCGCCTAGATCGACTTGAGGTGCAATTTCGGTCATTGAGAGTCCCTGGCAATGCATCAAATGCAGGGCAGTCAAGAATTGTTTGGGCGATCGCTTACGCGGCATCGTAGCCAGCCGATCGCAGGTCACCTGCCCAATTGTGGTATCTAGACCTGTCAAAAATATTTCCCGATAGCGTTGTAACAACTGAGCCTGAACCTCTGCATCATCGTTTGGCTCACATGCAGTTTCCATCTGATTGACCACGGTTTGTACCGCAGGCTCTTCGATTGAGGTCAATTGCAAAGCACCTCCTTTACGAACAGCAATACGATACTGGCGCAGTTGTGCAGCTAAAACCTGCAACCGATTCAGCACAATTTCTGGCTGGAAGTGTGGCAAAACGGCTTCTTTTTCTTTAGCGAAGGATTTAGACTGTACTATAACCTCAGCCATTTGAACAAGCTGCTCTGAAGTAGGGGATTGACAACGCCCTCCAGATTGAGCCAACCGTTGCTGTATTCGAGTTTGACGATAGATGGCATGATAGCTTTGCAACAAACCTGTCGCTTGCTCAATTTCAACCTGAGATAAAGAATGAAATTCACCGAGAATTCGAGTCAGTTGCTT
>JAAUOQ010000157.1 GCA_012034795.1 Leptolyngbyaceae cyanobacterium CRU_2_3 | reverse complement strand
TTTAAATCCGATTGAGTGCGATCGCCGTATTTATTATAGGGGTGAAAATATCAAACACTTATCTATATCCACTCTGAGAGGTTCTCTGTTACTTAGCCTTTCCCCTACTTTTTATGTAGCTAAAAGCATATAGCTAAAAGTAGTCAAAGTAGCTTGCAGGGTATCTTTCTCGGAGTGTTTCACCCCCTGCTATTGGCAGCATTGTTGGTTTTAGTTTTGCATCAGTCTTTCAAGATTTTAGCAATGTTACCAGTATAAAGGATTACACAGTCATGGTAAATTTAGCGAATCAAAACGGTCAAACATCTGTTGCCTTAAGTCAGGACTTAGTCAATGCTTTAGGTGCTCTGAATGTTCAGGCTCAGGGGTTTGGCAGTACCAAAATCCGCAATGGTGTAGCTAACTTTTTGGTCACAGGAGGCGCAGTTGACCTTGACACTACTAAGGTAGAGGTTTTGCACAGTGGTGGCTTAACGTTCAAGTCTGGCAGCACAGAAGTCTCTCTGACTGACTTTGCCATCACAAATTTGGGTAGTGGCACTGTGCTTACTGGATTGGTAACTGTGAATGGTAATTTAGTCACTCGTGCTCCCCTATTTGACTTGCAGATTGGTACAGTGGGCACATCTAGAAGGAGAGGTCGTGCCAATCTTGACATTAACAATGTCAAAGTCACACTGACAGATGGAGCCGCTGGAGTGCTCAACCAAGCCTTTGGAGTCAGTGCGTTCACACCAGGATTTAACATTGGTACAGCTCAAGTAGATGCATTTTTTAGTCGGTCAACTGGTAATTTAAGTGAACAGCGGCTGCCTGTTTTGAATGCAAAAAACAATGCATCACTGTTTCCAGAAGCCACACAAGACGTTCTTCCCCAAGGAAAAACATCTGTTGATTTTAGTGATGGCTTTGTCGATGCTCTTGGCTCATTGAAAGTACGAGCATCAGGCTTTGGCAGTACCAAAATCAAGAACGGTGTGGCTGACTTTTTAATTACTGGCGGTGCTACCGATCTAGATACTACTAAGGTGGAAATTCTTCATGCAGGAGGATTAACCCTCAAGGCTGGACAAACAAAAGTCAATCTGACCGATTTTTCGATCAGCAATCTTGGCGACCAGACTGTATTGACTGGTGCAGTCACTGTGAATAATAATTTGGTGGGTCGCGTATCGCTGTTTGATTTGGAAATTGGCAGTGTAGCAACATCTGCGGCTAGAAAACGCACTAACCTAGATCTCAAAGATGTAAATGTGTCCCTCACAAGCGGTGCCGCAGATACGCTGAATCAGGTATTTGGTGTTTCTGCATTCACAGCAGGATTCAACATCGGTACTGCTCAAGTAGACGCATTTGTATCCTAATCTGAGAATGCTTTTTCAGTAGGGTGGACAGCCCTACTGAAAACCTGGAATTGCCCTTCCTTTAAAGATTGCGGGCAGTGTCTGCTCCCCCGAAGTTCGGTGGACACTGCCGACTTGATGAAACCTAAAATTAATTGACTTTAAACAGCCCTACTTCTTCTCGGAGCGTTTGAGCCACCTTTAACAATTGCTCAGATGACGATGAGATTAAATCCACTTCTGTCGCAGTTTTGAGTGTAAGTTCTCCTACATCTACCATGGTTTGGGTGATTATCTCAGAGGATTGAGATTGTGCTGCTACCGCCTTAGCGATCGCCTCCACAAGTTGGCTAATTTTATTACTCGCCTCTGAAATTTTATTTAAACTCTGTCGAGTAGTGTGAACTAAATGGGCACCACCTTCGACTTGCTTCATCCCCAATGCAATGGCTGTAGCAACTTCATTTGTTTCTAGTTGAATGTTCGTCACAACTTGTTGAATTTCTGCTGCTGCTGCTCCTGATTGTTGGGAGAGCGACTGTACTTCCTTGGCAATCACATTAAACGCGAGTCCTGTCTCTCCAGCGCGGGAAGCTTCAACCGAAGCGTTGAATGCCAGAACTTGGGTTTGGCTGGCAAAAGTTTGAATGAGATGAACAATTTTAGAAATTTTCTGAGAAGATTCTCCCAGATAGTTCATTTTTTGCTCTGCCCTTTGAACCGTTGATTGAATCAGTTGGAAACTAGCCACAGTTTGATTCATCGCCACATCTCCCTCTGCCATCACCTGACGGGTCTGTTGCATTAATATTTCTGCTTGTTCAGCCGTTGTAGCTACCTCCTGGATAGCATCAGTCATTGTTTCAAACTGACTCAAGGCTGTTGAAATTTCTGCGGTTTGCCGGGTGACTTCTTCAGCCAGTTCCTGAACCGAAATTTCGTTTCCAGTTGTAGTTTCAATTACTTCTGTTGCTGTATCTTTGACATTGACAATAATTCGTCTTAGTTTCCCTGTCGTGACATTGTAACAATCTGCAATAGTGCCAATTTCATCCTCAGTCACTTCTGCCTGAATAGTCAGATCTCCATGACTTATCGCTTCTACTGCTTGAAGCAGTTTTAAAGCGCTCTGCTGGAGAATTTCTTTTCGCTGGCGCTCTTCTTGCGCCAAATTTTTAGCTGTGTTAGAAGCGTGACACGTCCTATAGCTGCTTCTAAGTGAGTTACTGTCTCCTGGAGTCCAGTAATTTCATATTCTTGCCAAGTGCGGGGACTGGCGCATTGGTCAACAATTAGCAGCCCAAACAGTTGATTTTCTATGACTACTGGAATAAATACACTAGACTGTACCCTCAAGCTCCTCATCAACTGCAAAACGTTGGGTTGCAGATCTGCCTCAAAGATATTGTTGAGGGGTGCAATCACCCTTTGTCTAAATCGCTCCAACACCTCTGGAGGATTACAAGCAATGATTGTACGATTAAGAGCACTGGGCCACCGTGGATCGACGGATTCTACCGAAACTATGCCACTCCAATCTGCGTTAAACCGATGCAGAACCACTCGGTCAGCCCCTAGTTGTTCTCGAACTAGTTGTAGCCCTGTACCGAGCATCTTTTCCAGTTCCTCAATGGTACTCGCTTCAGAACCCAGACTTTTCAACAAGGCGTTAAGGCGAGCTTGCTCAGCTTCGCGACGGGCTTGATCTTCGCTCGATTCAAGACGAGCAACCATCTGGTTCATATTCTGGGTCAAAACACCAATTTCATCTTGACGACTCATTTTTTTCAGTCGAATGCCTCGTTCTCCAGCGCCTACTTTTTGAGCAAAAATGCTAGGCGATAGAGGGCTTGGGAGAAGGAACGAGCCACAGGGGATACTACAAAACCTGCTAAAAACAAGATAGTGCCGCCAACTCCATAACTCGTCAGTGCAAAGGACATTAAGTTCTTTTGAATCAACTGTTGGCTCTGTCCTACATAGGCAATACCAATTGGCTTTGTTCCTGGATCGATCGCCTTGCGGTGGTTGTAGATAGGACTGTAGGCAGTGCGATACGTCTGCCCTACAATGTTGGACTCTCCTATAAATCGAGTTTGCCGATTTAAAACTGCATCTGCTACCTCTCTTGCCACCCGTGTGCCAATTGCGCGAGTTTTATGATCCATGTAGGGAATATTGGTGCTAACCCGCCAATCAAGCGCAAAGATAGTTGCTGTTTCAACTCCTGTTTTTTGTCTGAGGCGATCAACAATTTCAAAATTTTGATTGATTAAAGTGCCCACTACGGCTACACCAACGACTTGGGTATTCATCTGAATAGGCACAACTGCCATAGTGGCTAACCCCACCTTACCTGTATCAATATCGAAGATTCCTTCGGGAAAAGGTTGCTGAGATTCAGGTATGCTTACTATGGTTTGCTGGCGTAGTCCAATACTCGCTTGCTGTTCTAGCCCTAAGCGCTGCATCACCGATGCACTCAGCAATTCAGTACCCGCTAAAGGAAGGTTTGTTTTGAGGGCATTGGCGACCATTGGAAGGTCACTTAAATGGATTGCTTGGGGCAATGATACAGGTTGATATTGAATGGCTTGAGTAGTCCTTGATGTTGGCAAAGCAGAGTATTTAGTAAGGTCTCCCGCTTTAACTTGAATGTATTGGGCGATCGCCTTACCCTGGTTATCCAAGATCAAATACCAACTTGCATCAGGGCTGATAGATACGGCTTTGTTCAAGACAGTTTCAATCTTGTTGCGCCCCACAGAAACATCATTTAGGTTACTGACGTTGATTTCAGCTACTTCCATTAACTTTGCCAAAGTGCTGGCCTGCTCTTCTGCTTTTAGCCTCGGCTAGCTTAATGTCTGCTTCTAAAAGTCGCTAGAATTGGATCGCTAAGGTGTTATCGAGTTCAGCGATCGCCTGATGCTGAGTGAGTCCAAGCGTAATTTGAGTTGCCAATAACAACGGTAAAGCCACCCCTACGATGAGAACCAGCGTTAGCTTTCTACGAAAGCTAAAATTGCTGACTTGCTGACGGAGTTTTTGCAACAAAGACGTTCGACGAGGTTGAGAAGAAGAATGAGTAGCATCAGGCAATCTAACTGGAACCGCATCTAGTGTTCCAGTTAGAGATTCAGCATACTGATCAGCAGCAGTAGAAAATTTCTCAGAAGAAGGAGTTTGAGCCATAGTTACCTACAAGTTGCAAGCTAAAAATTACTCGAAACGCATAACAGCTATGGTTTCAAAGTTAGTTTTGAAAAGTTCATCACCGAAGTCTATGCTATTACCCAAGTCCGCGCAGGTTCTCAGTTACCAGCGATGGGATAGCGTTACAACCATATCGTGCAGCTAGATTCCACAGTGCAAGTTGCTCACTGGGTAATCTTAGCAATGCACAAGCTATCCTGTTAATGAGGAACTTGGCATTGCCAAGTATTCCACAATACTTATACCCACTCAAGTGAAATTTTCTGTAAAGAAGATGGATAATCTTAGCACAAATTAAACAATGGCTTTAACCGATTTACTCAATGTCAGCCATTTTCTCAATATTGCTAATGAGGTACGTTTCCCTCTGTGAACAAAGTGGCTAGACATCTGTACCAATGGGTAAATCAGAGAATCTTCTGTGGAAGAAGGTAAGATGCAGTGTAACCTCGTCTAGCCTACAGAATTTGTATTGTGTACATACAAGTGAGATTATACACAATACTGAGAGATCTGCAAACCGAAGTCGTGCTTCTAAAATCCAGATTTTAGGGAATTGTGGTGTGCTTCACGCAACGCAACTCCCCGATTTTCGATCTACTAAAATAACTGATTGTGCTGCTTATCTGCATAATTGCACCCATGTTGCTGGGTGATTTTTGATTTACAGGCTGAGGCGAGTGGACAATCCTCCTTTCTGTAGGCGAATGCTATAAATCCAGTGATCGGGTAACGGGTAATAATATTCCCAAGCATAGTAATGTTTGATTCTCAATTGGATGAGATTACTTTATCTTTCTGACGTGGTTTAATCTCAGGATTACGATATTTTTATCTTTAGATTTGTCGCGGTTGAGGAGCGATCGCAGTTGTTCTTGCGCCTATTCTGCTGCTATTAGGGAAAGGCTGTAGCAGCGATCGTCTATTCAAGCTATCAACCTATTCAAGCTATCAACCTATTCAAGCTATCAACCTATTCAAGCTATCAGCCTATTCAAGCTATCAGTCAATGCTGTCCATAGAGTCAATGCAAGCAATTCATGATGCAAAACTATGAAAATGGCTCAAAATATGCCTCAAAATATGCATCAAAATATGCATCGGTCAACGGTTTCGGACTAATGATGGATGAGACGATGCATAAAGATATGCGTGAGGCGATCGCAAAGGTGTGATCTCAAAAAGTGGGTTCACTTCACTTTTTGGCGCTTTTAACGAAATTTAAGAACGAAATTTAAGATTGCTTGATGCAAGTTACGCATGATAAATTTACAAAGAAAGTATAGAACTTGAGGTTTGGTAACTACCGCTACGAATGCAGTCTTCAAAAATCTTTAACCTGATAGCAAATCAGATCGATTCAGATCTATCAGATCTAATCGTGCAATTGCCGTCCTAGACCCCCGGAGGACAACACCTGTGACTAGTGTGATCGCTAACCAAGCTGCCAGCCTCAATAAATTTGAAAAGTTCAAAGCCGAAAAAGACGGCTTAGCGGTTAAGCAAGACCTTGACCATTTTGCCCGAATTGGCTGGGAGGCAATGGATGAGATCGATCGCGACCATCGCCTCAAGTGGCTAGGGATCTTTTTTCGCCCTGTCACGCCTGGCAAGTTCATGATGCGGCTGCGGCTACCTGCCGGTATTGTTAACAGCCAGCAGATGCGAATTCTAGCCGAGATTGTTCAGCGCTATGGTGAAGATGGCAATGCTGACATCACGACTCGCCAAAATCTCCAGATCAGGGGGATTCGGATTGAGGATGTCCCAGATATCTTCCGTCGTTTGAGAGCCGCGGATATTACCAGTATCCAATCGGGTATGGATAATGTTCGCAATATTACAACGTCACCGATCGCTGGACTAGATGCCAACGAGCTTATGGACGTCCGAGCGCTAGTTCAGCAAGTTCAGAACATGATTACTGATAACGGTGAAGGCAATCCAGAGTTTACAAATCTGCCGCGTAAGTTCAACATTGCAATTGAAGGCGGACGAGATAACTCAATTCACGCTGAAATTAACGATATTGCCTTTGTACCGGCCTTTCAGGCTGGGCAGTTTGGCTTCAATATATTGGTGGGAGGCTTCTTCTCTGCCAAGCGTTGTGAAGCTGCAATTCCCCTGAATGTGTGGGTTGCTCCTGAAGCGGTAGTGGCACTTTGCCGAGCCATTTTAGTGGTATATCGCGATCATGGGCTGCGCGCCAATCGCCAAAAGGCTCGTCTTATGTGGTTGATTGATGAGTGGGGTCTAGAAAAATTCCGGGCGGCAGTTGAGTCCCAGATTGGACACCCCTTATCTACAGCAGCAGACAAAGATGAAATGGACTGGGACAAGCGTGACCATTTAGGTGTATTCTCCCAAAAGCAGCCTGGACTCAACTATGTGGGTTTACATATCCCAGTGGGGCGGCTATTTGCACCTGATATGTTTGAGTTAGCGCGATTAGCAGAAGTGTATGGCAATGGCGAGATGCGGCTAACAGTTGAGCAAAACCTAATTATCCCCAACATTCCTGATTCGCGGCTAGAAGCTTTTCTGCAAGAGCCAGTCCTGGAGAAGTTTTTCAGTGAATCCAACGCCATTAGCGCGATCGCTCGTTTCCTGCACGGGTGCTCAGTTCTGCAACTTTGCTTTGATTGAGACAAAAAATCGGGCGATCGCTCTGGTTCAAGAACTGGAATCAGAAATAGAGTTAACCCAGCCCGTACGAATTCATTGGACCGGGTGCCCCAACTCTTGCCGGACAGCCCCAAGTTGCCGATATTGGCTTGATGGGTACGAAGGTTCGTAAAGACGGCAAAGCGGTTGAAGGTGTTGATCTATTTATGGGCGGTAAGGTGGGTAAAGATGCCCACCTGGGTACTTGTGTACAAAAAGGGATTCCCTGTGATGATCTCAAACCTGTCCTCAAAAATTTGCTAATTGAGCAGTTTGGTGCTCGTAGCAAAAGCTGATGTTTTAACAACAACAGCAGTTTCAACAGCGGTGCTTCTCAATTGTCTACTTAGAACCTAAGCCATACAGTTCTTATTCTCGTCTATTTAGTTCGCTCAGGAGAATTCCATTACCAAGGATATCCCCAATCAATTACTAGAGTATGAGCGTCTCGCTCGTAACGCGGGCAAGTTGCCACGCTCTGTTGGGTCATTGATTTTACGGAAATCACCTCAGAACTTCATTTAGAACAATATTTCATTTAGAACAGTAACTATCTCTACCACACTAAGTATCTATGTCTAACCTAACTCGACGCAACTTCCTTCTGACCGCGAGTGCTGCAACGGCTGCCAGCTGCTTTACTACATGGTTGCACGACTAGCTCGCCGACACCTAGCCCTAGTGCTGCCGCAGGCGGTGCTTCCCCCAGCCCTGTAGCTAACGGGGATGTACCCGAAACTGCTACGGCAACCTTAGGGTTCATTGCCCTAACCGATTGCGCTCCCCTGGTAGTGGCTAAGGAAAAAGGCTTGTTTGATAAATATGGCATGACCGATGTCAAAGTTGCCAAGCAGACTTCCTGGGCGGTGACACGAGACAACCTGGAGTTGGGTTCTGTCAATGGTGGCATCGACGGTGCCCATATCTTAACTCCGATGCCCTACCAAATCTCGGCAGGTAAGAACAAGAGCAACAAGCCCATTCCCATGTACATCCTGGCTCGGCTCAACACCGATGGTCAGGGTATTTCCCTATCCAACGAGTTCAAAGACCTGAAGGTGGCTACTGATAGCGCTGCTCTCAAAGCAGTGGTTGATCAGCGCAAGGCAGCCGGTCAAAAGTTTAAAGCTGCGATGACTTTTCCGGGTGGCACCCATGATTTGTGGCTGCGCTACTGGCTGGCAGCCGGGGGTATTGACCCGACCCAAGATGTAGATATTGTGGTAATTCCTCCGCCGCAAATGATTGCCAACATGGAATCCAACACGATGGATACCTTCTGTGTTGGAGAACCTTGGAATAGCCGTCTGGTCACCAAAAAGTTGGGCTATACAGCAGTGACAACGGGCGAACTGTGGAAGGGGCATCCTGAAAAAGCCTTCTCAATGCGGGCAGATTGGGTAGACAAAAATCCCAAAGCCACAAAAGCGCTGTTGATGGCAGTACAAGAGGCTCAAGTTTGGTGTGATGACGATGCCAACAAAGCCGAAATGTGTGAAATTTTGTCGAAGGATAAGTATGTTAAAGCTCCAGTTAAGGATATTCTGGAGCGATCGAAAGGCAATTTTGATTTTGGTGATGGCCGCACCCTCAAAGATAGCCCCCTGCTGATGAAATTCTGGCGTGATTCTGCATCTTATCCTTTCAAGAGTCACGATACTTGGTTCGTCACGGAAAATATTCGCTGGGGTTATTTGCCTGCTGATACAGATACTCAAAAGTTAGTCGATTCAGTTAATCGTGCTGACCTTTGGCAAGAAGCAGCCAAGGCGATCGGTCAAACCGCTGCGATTCCGCCCAAAGACACACGCGGCATTGAAACCTTCTTTAACGGGACTAAATTCGATTCTGAGAAACCTGCCGAATATCTCAAGGATCTGAAGATCAAAAAAGTTTAGGAGAAGTTCAAAGGGGCATGGCAATGCTGTGCCCCTGTCCTATAGCGATCGCTAAAAGTAGGCACAAAAGTAGGCACAGTCGATTTCATCAGCTTAATTACCAGGAAGTCTCTTTTATGACGACG
>JAAUOQ010000156.1 GCA_012034795.1 Leptolyngbyaceae cyanobacterium CRU_2_3 | reverse complement strand
TCTTATTCCTACCGCGATTGCCCCCTGATAGTCTTCTTTAAAGCTATCGCCGATATGCCAGGCTTGCTCTGGCAAACACCCGTGTTTCTCTAAGGCAACCTTAAAGACTTTGGGATGAGGTTTGGCAACTCCCACTTCTGTGGAGACAGTCACCGAAGTAAAGAACTCACTGAGTCCCAGAGCCGCGAGTACCGGATGCAGGCGGGTATCAAAATTGGACAGCACGCCTAACGGAATCTCCTGACTATGCCAATGTTTCAGAGCAGGCAACACATCTGGATAAATGAACCAGGGAGCAGCAGTCGCAAAATGGGCATAGAGTTCGGCAAAGAAATCAGCAAAGTTGGAGAATTCATCGAACATACCAGCCGTTTGAAAAGTTCGGTGCGCCAAGTGCTCCCACCAATCATATTCTCTCAGAGGAAGAATAGTTGGATCAGTATCGGCGAACGCCATTGGAGTTTCAATGTGCTTGAAACTATGGTAAAAAGCCCTGTCCAGGATGTCTGCATCGGCGTCCACCCCATACTTTAACGCTACCTCTCGGTAAACTGCGCCAACGCCGCCTTTTACCCCAAATAAAGTCCCAACTGCATCTAGAAAAATAGCTTGAGGGCGATCGCCCTGATAAACTTCCGAACTCAGCATTCAGGGCACTAACCTTCCTCTAATTTGGCTCGAAGCTGCTCTAGCTCATCGTCAATTGCGGTATGCCTAGCTGGGCTAGACGGCAGATTCGCAGTAGGCATATCTCCAGCAACCAGCTTTGCCTTAAGCGCTACCAGTTCATCGTCAACATTGCTGCTTTCTAAAGCCTTAAATTGCTGCTCAACCACATCGCCACTGCCCAATTCTTCAACCGCTGCTGATCGCGCTTCTAGTTGCAATACTTTCTCTTCCATGCGCTCAAAAGCAGCCATCGCATTGTTTGTTCCAACGCGATCGAGCATTTCATTGAGCTGCTGTGAGGCTTTAGCAGAGCGGGCACGCGCAATGAACATATCTTTGCGGGTCTTTGCTTCTGAAAGCTTGTTCTCCAGGGCTACCATATTTTGCTTGAGTTTGCCGACCACGCTACTTTGCTGCTCAATCTGAGCATTGAGGGCATTGGCAGTATCTTGATAAGACTGGCGGCGAGTCAGGGCTTCGCGAGCCAGGATTTCATCACTCTTTTGTAAGGCCAACTGTGCCCGTCGGTACCACTCTTCGGCAGTGCTTTGAGCTTGTGAGGCTTGCCGTTCGGTGCGCTTTTGAGTGGCGATCGCTTGTGCCACCGCTTGCCGCACCTGGATCAAGTCATGCTGCATATCAATCACAGCTTGCTCCAGGACTTTTTCGGGATCTTCGGCTTGATTGATAATGCTGTTAAGATTGGCGCGAACAACTCGTCCAATTCGGTCAAATAATCCCATACCGAGACTCCGTTGCACTTGAGGCAGGGTGTTTATTTTATCGTATCGCACTTATTCATTAGCACCTGATCCAAAGGAAGAGAGATCCAAGCATTGTCACTCTTCTGTAAATATATTTCTTATGCAAATATATTTCTTTGGCAAACACGATGTGGCAAGCCCGGATAATCCTTCAATCAGCTACCGAGTGCTAGGACTAGTGCCATAGCTTTCCGGCGGGGGCTTGTTTCAACCAAGCTAAAAATTGATTACGGTCTTTAGCAGGCATGTCTTGGAGCGCATCCATGACTCGCTGAGTAAAGTTAGCATTGCCAAAGTGCTGTTTTCCTAAGCGGTACAGCTCTTGCATCAGGGTGTTGAGGTGATGCTCTTGCCACAGAGGAACTTGTAAAGCGCCCAAGGGGTCAACCGTTAAGAGATGATGGATAGCGTCAGGGGAATGAGCTTGTGGAAAACGCCATTGCTGAAAAACGGCTGTAATTTCTTTCTGAAATGCCCCTACTTGTTTCGCGCCCAGCAAATCTTCAATGTCAATATAAACTGCTTGCAGCAGCAGTAATACGGCCTGAACAGAGGAGGGTAAAGCTTCTCCAACTTCGGCATGAACCTCTTCCTCGGCAGCAAGTTGTTCTAAGCGGACTTTGCCCCAAACGCTATAGCGCTCTGGCTCTTCCAAAAGTACGCAGGCTTTGCCTCGATGATCGGTCAGGTCGCGCCAAAATAACTTAGCATCTTCCTCTTGAGCTGCACCGAACACGCTGATGAGGCGAAATGTTTGTCCCTGATATTGAAGAATCGGAATCTGTTGCTCCTTCTTAGGGTGCTGAATGCTGCTTATTTCAACATCTTGCCGTTTCAGGATAAACATGACGTCGCCAGTGGACTCCTACTAACATCGGAGGGTAAGCAAATAAAATCGGCTGATGTAGCCGCTTAAGGGCAACCATTACAGTATTAAAGCTCAATGTCTCAATAATGGTTGGTTTTTAGTGTACATCTGTTATCAAACTACCTCAGAGACAGTGCCACAGATTCAAAAATTCCGTAACGCGTTATATCTGTCGTTCATTGACACATATTCATTGACACATATTCATTGCTAAGATTGCCAAGAAGTATCGATCTCTATAATGTCCTGATGCTATATTGGTCACAGCAAAACTAGCATGCGCTAACGCTATCTCCATTCTTCCCAGAATGGTAGTTAGATTAACTGAAGATCTAAAGTCGAACTTCAGGGACTTTTATAGGCTCCAGTAGCTCAGATGGATAGAGCAATTGCCTTCTAAGCAATCGGTCACAGGTTCGAGTCCTGTCTGGGGCGTTCGCTCAAACTTAACCTTGAATAAGTCGGGTATCTGATACTACCGACTCAGGATATTCATCGTCTATTGAGGTGCGAAAAAAGAACACACACCCATCTGCTGTATAGGGCGCGTGAGCCGAACCAGTATGGGAACGGATGTAATCTCCTGTGCCATAAATTTCTTCCCCGATCGCCAACTCTCCACTCAGCATATAGATTTCCTCTATATCAGCATGGTAGTGGAGTGGATAGCGAACCCCAGCCTCCGCTCTGAGCACACCCGTAATTTCGCGTTTAATCGGATCGGTATGAAAAATGGCGATCGCTACCCCTGGTACTAGATGAGATTGCCACTGGATGTCTTGCGATCGCACCGCTAGGAAAGGTGATAAAGCAGGAGAGGGAGAAATTTGCGGTTGGGCAGTCGATAAACTCAGATCAAGCCGGTCAAACAGTTGGAGTTTTAAACCGTCTGCCATCGGCATCAGGGGAACACTATAGGGAATGGCTGCCACCGCCGTCTGATAATCAGCTAGTTCCTCTACCAGATCAGGGCACTCTGCAACCTGTTGTTCAACCCATTCATGCTCCACGTCGCTTAACATGTCTAGCGCGTAGAGAGGAGTCAGTTCGCAAAAACAGCAGTGGCCCGTGGTCATCCGTTTTATTGCCTTTAGTCGAAAAATTCACAATCTGTGTATTAGGCTATTTTTCAGCGTCGAGAACGATTTTTAGCTTACTCAAGCCCAGCCGAATTCTCGTTTTCACTGTTCCCAATGATATTCCCGTCTGACTGGCAATCTGGCTATGGGTTAGCCCCTGATAATATGCTAGCTCAATCACTAGGCGTTGTTCATGAGGCAAAGTATTGAGCACCAGTAAGACGCGATCGCGCCGTTCTGAAATTAAGGCATCCTCAATCGGATCGCCGCTGGATGAAGAAATTTGGATCTCTGCTATTAAATTAGCAGTCGGTAATGCGGGAACATGCCGCCGGATCTGGCGCAATCGGTCTAATATGCGACTGCGAGCCAACATAAACAGCCAGCTATCGGCTCTTCCCTTGGATGCGTCATAGCGATCGGCAATCCGCCAAACTTGGGCAAACACATCTAGAACAACCTCCTCACTCTCTTCTACGGATCTTAAGCTCTTAAATGCTACAGAGTAGATAATCCGGGCGTAGCGATCGTACAGGGCAGAAAGGGCAGTTTGGTCGCAGTTGGCAATTCTAGCCAGCAGAGAAACATCATCAGGGGCAGAGGGAAACTCCATTGATGGCTAACGTAATTTTATTCATATGAAGAAATCTTAGTTCACTGACTTGTCCTGGCATTGACTCGTCACAACTACGAATAGTAGCTGTGATGTTGTAACTACTAAGAATCAGAGGATTTGTTCTTAGGAAACGGTCATGCATGACTGGGAGGGTGTGCGGGCTTAGCTTTAGTTTAACTAGTTCGATGTGTGCGAAATGAGGCGGTTTTGCGGTGATGTTGCATGACTGGAAGGATTAGACACTACCCAACAACCTAAAACAGACCTATGGATGTGAAAACCACAGTTCGCGTGGCTGCCTATATTATCCGACAGAATCACCAAGGCCTTTACCAGTTGCTAATGTTTAAGCACCCTGATTGTCCTGAAGCCCCTATCCAAATCCCTGGGGGTGGCGTTGAGCCGCAAGAATCGATCGCTTGTGCCTTACATCGAGAAATTCTAGAAGAATGTGGACTGAGTCACCTGACTGTCATCCGCAAGTTGGGTGTGGCTGAAATTTGCTGGCGGCAGCCTCGTAAGCTGGTTTCATACCGTCATTGTTTCCTGTTGCAAGCATCTCCAGACTTACCAGATACTTGGGATCACTGTGTTCAAGGGGATGGGATTGATTCAGAAATGCGGTTTTCCTACTTCTGGCATTGTCCTATCCTGAATTCTAAATTGCCCACAGATTTAGGCTATTTTTTGTGTCCTGAACATATTCCAGAACTATACGACAGGCAGAAACTTTCAATGGCATGAATCAAAATGTTGTGTCTTACATCAAACCCTTGAGATGATGCTAAAAGCTCCACGCGGAGGGCTTTTAGCATTTTTAGAGGGAGGGTAGGTGAGCTTTCTCCCCCTCTATTTTAAGTAAATTGATTATCCTAACAATGCTTTCGCTTTTGCCAGAACGTTTTCTACTGTGAAGCCAAACTTCTCTAGGCAAACTCCACCGGGGGCTGATGCGCCAAAGCGATCGATGCTCACCGCATCTCCCTCGCTGCCAATGTACTTGTGCCAACCAAAACTTGTGCCTGCTTCAACCGATAGGCGTTTGGTCACCGCTTTAGGCAGGATGGACTCTTGGTATGCTGCATCCTGAGATTCAAACAGATCAGAGGAAGGCATCGAGACAACCCGAACTTTTTTACCTTCGCCCGTCAGCGTTTCGGCTGCTTTGACGCAGAGGCTCAGTTCTGAACCGGTGCCAATCAGGATCAGGTCAGGTGTACCTTCGCAGTCAACTACTGCATAAGCACCCTTAGCAACTCCTGCGATTGAGGTGCTGGAGAAGTTGGGCAAGTTTTGGCGAGAAAACGCCAGCAGCGTTGGGCGCTGTTGATTAGCATTACGAATCGCGACTTGATAAGCTCCAGAGCACTCAGTACCATCTGCTGGGCGAATCACAGTCAGGTTAGGGATAGCCCGCAGGGAAGCCAGGGTTTCAATCGGCTGGTGAGTGGGGCCATCTTCGCCTTGACCAATTGAGTCATGGGTCATCACCCAAACAACCCCTGCCTGAGACAGCGCCGATAAGCGAATGGCTGCTCGCATGTAGTCTGTGAAGATCAGGAAGGTAGCACCGTAGGGAATTAAGCCAGAGCCATGCAGCGCAATGCCGTTACAGATGGCACCCATGCCATGTTCGCGCACCCCAAAGTGGATGTTGCGGTTAGCATAGTGACCTTTCTGAAAATCGCCAAAGCCCTTGATTTCTGTGAGGTTGGAGTGAGTTAGGTCAGCAGAACCGCCCAGAAGTTCTGGTAAAACAGGAGCCAGCTTATTGAGGCAGGTTTCTGAGTGTTTGCGGGTGGGTAGAGCTTTGTCTTCAGCCGTATAGGTGGGTAAAACTTGATCCCAACCCTCTGGAAGTTTGCCCGTGATCAACCGCTCAAATTCAGCCGCATCTTCGGGATACTTGGTCTTGTACTGCGCCCAAGTCGCTTCCCATTCTGCTTCGCTGCTATCGCCCCGCTCGATCGCCTGCTGCATATGACCCAAAACATCCTCTGGAATCACGAACGGCTCATAATTCCAGCCCAAATTGTCGCGAGTTAGCTTAATTTCATCTCCGCCCAATGCAGCGCCGTGAACGCCGGCCGTATTGGCTTTGTTGGGAGAACCATAACCAATGGTGGTAGTAATTTTGAGCATGGAAGGGCGATCGGTAACCGCTTTAGCGGCTTGAATGGCTTGAGCGATCGCCTCCAGATCAGTATTGCCATTTTCCACATGCTGCACATGCCAACCGTAGGCTTCAAACCGCTTGGAGACGTCTTCGGTAAACGCTACATCGGTGGAACCATCGATAGAGATATGGTTGTCGTCGTAGAGGGCAATCAGCTTGCCCAGTCCCCAATGTCCGGCGATCGAGGCTGCTTCACCAGAAACACCTTCCATGTTGCAGCCATCGCCCAGAATCACATAGGTATAGTGATCGACTAGTGTTATATCGGGCTTGTTAAAGCGGGCGGCTAAATGTGCTTCGGCGACAGCCAAACCAACCCCATTGGCAATGCCTTGACCGAGTGGACCCGTTGTCACTTCAACACCCAGTGTTTCAAAGTTTTCTGGATGTCCGGGTGTTCTTGATCCCCACTGACGAAACTGCTTGATATCGTCAATTGTGACGCTGTCATAGCCAGTCAGGTACATGAGGGCATACTGCAACATGCAGCCATGGCCGGCGGACAAGATAAAGCGATCGCGATTAAACCACTTGGGGTTTTTGGGGTTGAACCGCATAAACTTGTCCCATAGGACAAATGCCATCGGTGCAGCGCCCATAGGCAGACCTGGATGACCTGACTTGGCTTTTTCAACAGCATCGACCGCCAGGAAGCGAATCGAATTAATACAGAGTTCCTCGAGGGATTGGGTCGCAACAGCCATGATTTCCTCTAATCAACGACGATTTAGGCTTGGGTAAGCAGAACAGTCAAACAGTAAATACACCCACCGATCTATTCAAAGAACAGAGTAAAATGGTAGGCAAATATACCTATTTCATATTACTCACAGTCTATAACTTAATATGCGAAAGATCTATGTCCTGACACCCGAATTTGCTGGATTTTCCAGCATAACTTTGCCAAGATAACCTACAGGCGTAAGCTTGGTAGCAAACTCAATCGAACCGTAAACTCAATCAGACCAGCCTACTTACAAAGCGTACAACTTTCAGGTGACGTAGAACAAAAGGATTCCTTGGAAACAGCAATGGGTACAGGCAATCAGCGATCGACAAAACTCAGTGGCTCCATGAGTTCCTTTAAGCCCCTATATTTTTTAAACGCTAGGGTGACATTGTGTCCTCCAAACCCAAAAGAGTTGGAGAGGGCAATCTCTACCGATTGCGATCGACTTTGGTTGGGTACATAGTCCAGATCACAGGCTGGATCTGGATTTTGTAGATTAATGGTTGGAGGCAGCTTGTCATGGGCCACAGCCATAACAGCAGCGACTCCTTCAATGCCACCCGATCCACCCAGCAGATGCCCTGTCATTGACTTGGTAGAACTGACAGCAATGTGATAAGCATGTTTGCCTAGCACTGTTTTAATAGCAGTTGTTTCATTTGGGTCATTTACAGGTGTGCTAGTACCGTGAGCATTGATGTAGCTAACCTGCTCAGGCATAATGCCAGCATCTTTCAGGCACAGTGACATTGCTCTAGCTGCACCCTCTCCTTCAGGAGCAATGTTCGTCATGTGATAGGCATCGCAGGTCATGCCATAACCAATCACTTCGGCATAGATTTTAGCGCCTCGGCTGAGGGCATGTTCGAGTTCTTCCAAGATTAAGATACCAGCCCCTTCGCCCAAGACAAAGCCATCGCGATCGCGATCAAACGGGCGCGAAGCATGGAGTGGATCATCATTTCGGGTTGACATGGCTCTACATGCCGCGAACCCTGCCAAAGACAAAGGGGTCACCGCTGCTTCTGTGCCTCCACAAATCATGGCTTGAGCATAGCCACGCTGTACCAATCTGAATGCATCGCCAATGGCATTAGAGCCTGCGGCACAAGCCGTTACTGTGCAAACATTTGGGCCTTTTGCCCCTACCTGAATTGCAGTCAACCCTGCTGCCATGTTGGCAATCATCATCGGTACCATAAAGGGGCTACAGCGGTCAGGACCGCGATTCAGGTAGATCTCCTGCTGCTCTTCCATCACCTTTAAGCCGCCAATACCCGTACCAATGATCACTCCAACCTGCTCTGCATTCAGGTCATTGATCACAAAATTGGCATCTGCCAAAGCTTGCTTGCTTGCAGAGACCCCAAACTGAGCAAACCGATCCATTCGTTTTGCCTCTTTGCGATCGAGATATTGGTGCGGATCAAAGCCCTTCACCTCTCCTGCAATTCGGCAATCATGCTTACCAGCATCAAATAGCGTAATCGGCGCTATGCCATTACGCCCACTCAACAGCCCTTCCCAATACTCCGCTAGCGTGTTACCAATGGGCGTAACGGCACCCAAACCCGTAACAACAACCCGCTTCAATTCAAAACTAGTCATGACAGCAGTTTCAAGGGGCTAAGCACCCAGAACACAGAATAGGAGTGGCAAAAATTATGCCCGGAGCCAGACTGTGAAAGCAGTTTTGAAGAAACGGTTTTACGCAATACAACTCGTCCAACCTATCCAAAATCATACGGATTCACAGCCCTTGTGAATTAGGCAGCAGCCTTCTCGTTGATGTAGTTAACTGCTGCTTGCACCGTTGCAATGCCTTCAGCAGCTTCATCAGGAATTTCGATGTCAAATTCTTCTTCCAATGCCATGACTAGCTCCACCGTATCAAGGGAATCAGCGCCAAGGTCGTTGGCAAAGCTGGCTTCAGGCGTAACCTCAGTGGGATCAACGCTCAACTGTTCCGCTACGATTTTCTTAACCTTTTCGAAAATTTCTTCCTGGCTCATACTGAATTCTTTCCTTCCTCGATGCAGTAGCTACTTAAGTTAAAGCGATTCGCCCAGTCGTTAAGCCTGATGGCAGACAGTCTCAATTTTGGCACTGCTTAATTTTGGCACTGCTTAATTTTGGTACTGTATGTCTGTGATGAGAGCACAACTGACTTTTGGGCATCTCTTCATCTTATCTGAAAGCGGAACAGGTTTAGAGTAGAGAATCCAAAAAGCTGAAACTAAGCAGATGAAGTCCAGAATTTTGCCGTCAATTAACTCACATCTTGCACCTTTCTCATTAAGCGGGTTTCAGCCGCGCGCAGCGCGGCTGAAACCCGCACCATTGGCAGGAGCGCTGCACACTCCTGCCAATGGTGCAAG
>JAAUOQ010000002.1 GCA_012034795.1 Leptolyngbyaceae cyanobacterium CRU_2_3 | reverse complement strand
CAACCTGCACCTGGCGATCAAACCGCCCAGGACGCAATAGGGCTGAATCCAGGACATCTGGCCGGTTAGTCGCGGCGATGATAATAATCCCAGTGTTGCCTTCAAACCCATCCATTTCAGTGAGCAACTGGTTGAGCGTTTGCTCGCGCTCATCATTACCGCCGCCGATGCCTGTACCCCGCTGCCGTCCTACGGCGTCAATTTCATCAATAAAGATGATGCAGGGCGCATTCTCTTTTGCTTTCTTGAACAAGTCACGAACGCGCGACGCTCCCACACCCACAAACATTTCAACAAATTCAGATCCGGAGATACTAAAGAAAGGGACACCTGCTTCTCCAGCGATCGCTTTGGCTAACAAAGTTTTTCCGGTGCCTGGCGGACCCACCAAAAGCACGCCCTTGGGGATTTTTGCCCCAATGGCCGTAAATCGTTCGGGTTTTTTGAGGAACGTTACAACTTCCTGGAGTTCTTCTTTGGCTTCCTCAATCCCTGCCACATCATCAAACATGATGCCTGTTTTGGCTTCCATCTGAAAGCGAGCTTTGGATTTGCCAAAGTTCATGGCTTGCCCTGATGAGTTGCTAGTCCGTCGTAGGAACATCAGGAGCGCCATAATCAACACGAAAGCTAGTAGACCATGTGTGATTAGCCAGGCCAGGGTGCCGCCGTCAGTAGAAGGCTGAACTTCCAAGTCCACTCCGTTCTTGCGAGCAGCCTCCAGCAACTCCGGATTGTTATTTTCAAACAAAACGACTTCTTGAGGGGCGCTGTCTTTGGGTTGGTTTTTGAGCCGGACTTCTGCTACGCCCCTGACTGGATCGATCTCAATTTTAGAAACTTCCCCAGCTTCAATTCTTTGAACAAGCCCACTGTAGCTTAAGCTTAGCTCACTGCTATCGCGAGGTGAACCCTGTGCCATGCTGGGCGGAGTCACCAACGCACTCTGAAGCATTAACCACATCGCTGTCACTGTCCCAGTCACCAGGGATTTCTTCAGAGGGTGCTTTCTGCCACCCAGCTTGCCCATTAATGCCTTGTCCTCAGCCTGCTTCATATTTTCTCTGTCGCTTTTTGCAATCTGCTACGATCTAGCGTCTAATCGACTGCTGGCTCAGTTCGTTGGCTCCTGAACCAGAGCAGTTCGAGTGTCAACTTGCTTATCCAGGTACCAGCTTCTAAACCTAGTGTAGCTCTACACACTCTAAGTGGCAGGCTAAAGGGCGGGCTAAATGCTAAGTAGCAGGTTGAATTTAGAGTTCTGTTACCTAAGACTTACGAGTCCTCGCGAGTCTTAGGTAACGCCGCGCAATTTGCGCGTATTGTCTACCATGCTCTGAGCAAAAGCATCAAATCGTTGAGCAAGACCCTCATCTAGCAACTTCCCATCTTCGCCAAATGCTTTCCAGGCTTGACCGATCGCCACTTGTTCAGGGATTGTCCAAGCATGAATCCACCTTAAAATAGTTCTTAGATCATTGAGCGCATTTGCATTAGACTGTCCTCCTAAGACGCTAATCACGCCCGTTACCTTATCTGAAAATTCTTCAAATCCCATCAAATCCAGCGCGTTTTTGAGCACACCACTAACGCTGCCATGATATTCAGGCGTAGCTAAGATAATTCCATCGGCTTGCTTTACAGCCTGGCTCAGTTTTTCTACATCTGGATAGTTGGGGTAAGCATCACTGCCATCACAAAAGGGCAGATTGAGCGATCGCAAATCCACAATTTCCACTTCGGCTCCCAATGCTTCAACCCTTTGGGTGGCTGCTTTCAATGCCAGGTGGCTAGAAGAGCCAGTCCGTAAGCTACCAGCAATACCCACAATTTTGACCATGAGCTATACCTTCCTAATTCCAAACCATAAACTAAGTTCATTGTAGCTATAACGAAGTCGATATGACTACATATAAAATAGATTGTTCGGTCAGGTGCCCCTATGAAAATCGCTGTCAATCAGGCTCTAACTTAAGAGTAAATCAAATAAAAAGTCGGCATTGCCGACCCTTCAGAGGTTTAATGAATAAAAAGATCTTCTACAAATCTATGCTCTGTGTAGAGTCTGAATCTGGTATGACGTGATTTTGCAAGTCCGTAGATTTGTGTCCATGAAAGCGAATTCCTAAGAAAATGTCATAGACAAAACTCCAAAAGTGTTTACCTTGGAGCAGACCGAGCGATTGATGACATCCCTTGGCGTCTAGAAGCGGACGAGTGGCTCGGTAGGCGGGCTGATACAAGTACCAGGGAATTGAGGGCCAGAGATGATGGATCAGGTGATAGTTTTGCCCCATGATCAGGATATTCAAAATTGGGCTAGGATAAACTCTGGCGTTTTTCCAACGATCGCGCTCCTGAAACGGACGATGGGGTAAGTAGTCGAAGAACAGCCCCAGGGCTAGCCCGACGACCAGAGCAGGAGAAAACCAAAAGTTGAAAATATAGCCCAGAAAGTCGTAATGGATGGACAAAGCCACGATCGATACAAACAGCGATCGGCTTAAGAACCATTCTAAAAGTTCATACTTACGCCACAATTTCCGTTTGAAGAAAAATACTTCATGGTAGAAAAAGCGGGGCGCAATCAGCCAAAGTGGTCCACAGGTTGAGACGAAATGATCGGGATCATTATCCGGGTCATTGACATTGGCATGATGCTGCATATGGACTCGCGCGAACACGGGATAGGCAAAACCCAGCATTAAGGCACTACTGTGCCCCAAATCGCATTCATGATTCGGTTCCGATGTGCCACGTTATGTGAGGCATCATGAATCACTGTGCCGACAATATGCAGGGCCATCGTGTTAGCCACAAAACAGCACCAATCTGGCACATGCCATAACCAATATCCGGCTGCTGATGCCATAACCATGAGGACTGCCGCCAAGAACATCAGTAAAGTTGGGTTTAGCGTACCTGGCGGACCCAAAAATTCTTTCGGCACAGTCAGGGGCTTCACTGCCTCCGACACCATGTTTTTTCTCTCCTTACTCAATCACCCTTGCGTAGTATCTTGTAGGGTGAGTTACTTAGTCAAGCTTAAAATAAATTAATGAGCCAGATTTCACAAAGCAATGTTTTACCAAAGCAATGTTTTACCAAAGCAAGGTCTGACAAAGCTCAATCACTAGTGCTGATAAATTAAGCATGAAGCAATTCAAGGAAACCAGCAGAGGGGGTGAGCTTTCACTCTGCAAAACGGGGGTGTTCGCGAGATGCGAAATGAGATGAAATCAGACAAAGCGAGTCAGGTGAATCCGATAGCGGTCTTTTTTGGTGACAGCTACTTCTCCAATCTCCAATCTTCCTTTGCCTCGAATAGCGACCAGATCGCCAGATTTAAGGTGATAGCTCGCCTGAGTGATGTCTTTCCAGTTGACTCTCACATCTCCGGCATCAATCAGATCGGCCATTTTGCTGCGCGACATGCCAAAGCCTGCTGATGCGATCGCATCTAGCCGCATTGAAGCTTCCACCGTCGTCATTTCTTTCTTTTTAGGCTCCCGAATTTTGAGTTCGTTGAGATCCATGCGTCGAGTTTTGACAGGCACCGATCGCACTTGTGTCAGACTCAGTTCCAAAAAACCCACCATTTCGGGCACCACGATCGCCTGAGCACCTCGTTCGCCTAAGACGATGATATCGCCAACTTTTTCACGGACGATACCAGTGCCCAGCAGTGCTCCCAAGAAATCTCGATGGGTGGCCGAGTCGAACAAAAAGTTTCCGGAGATATCAAGGGCAGCGATCGCTACTTGGGATGTTTCGACCGGTAGCTCTGAGCGGGCGATCGCCACTCGCTGCCGTTCTGCTTGCGGATAGCCGCCCCAGGGCAAAATGACGACATCAGTGAGCCGATGAAACATTTGCTGTACGTCCGCCAATTCGGGCGGCGACAAAAAATCCGTGCAAACTGTTTCCCAAGTCTTGATCGCCTGTTCCGCTTGGTCAATCACCCGCGCTGCTGTCTCGCGGTCTTCGATGCCTTTCAGTAAATCTTCTCGCGGCAACATACCCTCACCCGTTTTTGGATCTTTATTCTAACGGGTAAGGGCTAGCGTCAGGCTCTAACTGTAGTTGTACCAGTTGCTCTAGAACTTCGGCATGGCTACTGCACGGCTACTGCACGGCTATTGCACAGCCACAGCGCGATCGCCGACTCGAAAGCCTGTCCCACTGACGACTCTACCAATCCCCGATCGGGGGTCAACCTCAGTCAATTCGATTTGTCCAACAGGTGAGGTGATGGTACGCAAAACTTCTCCAGTTGCTGGGTCCTTAACTTCTCGCACAACCCGCTCAATAGAGAGCGTCATGCCCGATCGGAAGCCATCCTGACTCCCTTTGTTGATAATGACTTGTCCTCCAGCCACATCAGCAATAATTGCCTCAACTGCCGGCAGGGTAGGGGTAAAGCAGCCAAGCGCGATGCTTCATTGGAGAGGCTGCTAGAAACTTGAGCGACAGCATCATCTGCTGCTTTACTCAGCAGTTCGTCTGTCTTATTGCCACCTGAGCCAAAGGTAACCAGTCCGCCTACCGAGAAGCCGCCACCTCCCTCTTTGGCTTCCCCTGTTCCTTCAGCAGTTGCCAAAATTTCAGCGGTTGTGGTGTTCACCAACCTCGCTGTGAGCTGAACTTGGGCAGTCTGACGTCTACTATTGCCACCAATTCCCAAAATGCTGCCGCCCGAATTCCCTTCTCCTAAGTTGAAGCGAGTGATTGAACCAATGACAACCGCATCAACGCCCAAAATTCGACCCACTTGGGCTGCGGTAGCTGGATCAATCCGTCCCGCTTGCGCCAAATTTTGCTCTGCTAATACTGCTGCTACTCGACTACGCTCAATCATGCTGTAGGAGCCGCTCTGAACTAGCTTATTGGTCAAAAGATCACTCACCCCTTGGCAGGACCGATGTCTCCCCAAATTCCCCACCCAGCATTTGTCAAGCCTGTGCTGGCAAAGTCAAAGTCTAAAACTGCAATTCGCAGGCGCTGCTGTTGGGCTTGGGCAACTATGATAGGTTCAGCAGCTACGACTGGCATCAGGGGAAGAAGCGGCATTCCCAAAGTGGTCAGCAAAAGCGTGCTGCAAGAAAGGTGAATGAATTTAACAGATTTTTTGAGTTTCATAGTTTAGCAAGTTTCTTGAATTGCAGAATATTGCAGCGCAGCCAAGCTGTCTGTTCCATTGCACAGGATGTTGCGTGCAGATCTAAATTATTCTTCCCTATTATTCAGTGCAATTACGCAAAAATCGGGAAATAAACTTTTCTATCTATTGGCGCTAGGAGCCTATTATCCTGAATTTTTTCTGACGTTTTCCCCACTTCAAAAATTGGGGTACTTTCATGGTACCGAGACAGATTTATTGGAAGTAACGTAGTTATCTGAGCAATACATTCTGAACGGAAAATTATCTCGATCAAGCACTAGTAGTTTGTCAAGAAAAAATTGAAGGGTAGTGTGTTTGTGGACCCGGTGCTTTGCACTCGCATCTTGCTTGCATTGTGAGCCAGATGCCCACACTGAACAACCCTAAAAATTAACTTGACAGACCCCTAGTGTTGCAAACACTAAATTTCGCAACATGGAGGTTTGGGGCTTTGCCCCAAACCGAGGTGAAACCCCTGCATCCCTTTCAAAACTTGGGTTGAGCTGTACTAGTAGTAGATGTCTTAGCAACGGACTGACGAATGGAATCAAAAGGCAGGTGATCGACTGGGGTTATGGGAAAAAGCTAGAACCATCCTTACTCCCACCCCTCACAGTGCCCCGGAGAAGTTGCTCTGCCCGCGATGTAAGCTAGAAGAGCGCATTAAACAGACTTCTATAGCTCCTGCGGGTAATGTTCATAAGACTGTTATTGATTTTATGGGAAGGGGCGCACAGCGACCTTTCCCATAAAATCAACAAAAAATTTGAAACACAACCTGTATTTGGCACTGACAGTAATCGATCGCAGAGGGCTACATTTAGCTACTGATTTGCCGCCTTTAATTCTGCGGTACGGACAGCAAGCCGTTGAGTAGAGCCATTACGCTTGAGCGTCACCTGCAAGGACTGTCCAATCTGGGATTTATCAACTTGGCTTTGTAACTGATCCGCAGTCGCAACTGCTTGTGCATCAATTTGGGTGATCACATCACCCCGACGAATACCCCCCTAGCTGCTGGTGAGTCAGGCACCACGCCTAAAACTAATGCCCCATTAATTTCAGGTAAAGTGACTGTGGAATTAGGGTCGCTATTATTTTGCTTAGCCACATCCGGTGTCAATGTCGCAATTTGAACACCCAAGTAGGGATGGGAAACTTGCTCGCCTCGAATCAGTTTTGATGTAATTTCTTTGGCTTTATTGATTGGAATGGCAAACCCGATTCCCATAGCGTTGGCGCGAATTGCGGTATTGATACCAATCACTTCACCCTGTTCGTTTAACAAGGGTCCGCCAGAGTTGCCAGGGTTAATTGCTGCATCCGTCTGAATGAAATCCAGGCGTTTATCGGGAATTCCGACCAGGGCACTGGAACGGTTGAGGGTGCTAACAATTCCAAGGGTCACTGTGTTATCCAGCCCTAAAGGGTTGCCGACTGCGATCGCCCAGTCGCCCACATGGACTTGATCCGAATTGCCCAGAGAAGCGATCGGCAAATCTTCACCTGACACATTGATTTTCACCACAGCCAGGTCGGTCACTTCATCGACACCCAGCACTTTACCTTCGATGCGCCGACCGTCCTTAAGACTAACCGTGACGCGATCGGCTTGATCCACAACATGGGCATTGGTCAGAATCGTACCGTTTTTGTCAATGAAGAAACCGGAGCCTTGTCCTTGTAATCGCTCTTCATAGGGCTGCAAGGACATACCGCTTTCGCCAAAGAAACGACGAAAGAAGGGATCATTGGAGAAGAGATCCGGATTTCGTGTAATGGTGCGTTCCGTATCAATGCGGACTACAGCCCCCCCCACGCGATCGACAACTGCGGATACAAAGCTGGTGCTGCGGAGGGGTGCTTGCGCCACCAGCGGTTCTCCTGCTGATGCACCTCCTTTGAAATCAGCTTGGGCACATCTGAAGCGGTTGCTTGAAGAGACGAGGCAGAGCTGCCCAAACTGGAAAAACTTGGAGTGGACTCAGTGCTAACACCACTCCCAAGATCATTGCCAAGATGCGAGTGATCATGCGTCGTAAACCCAGAAAAAACTAAAATCGCTGCTCTAGCCTCCAAACATAGGCGAAGCAACTAAGTCTAATTCTAGGTGGGGAGAGGATTAGGCTGACAAGGGTGGGCGAGTTCGGTTAGCCCCCCTTTGACGGCAAGGTTTGAGTTAGCCCACTTTCAAAAGTCAATTTGCCGGACTCAAAGCTAGCTCAACCGAGCCGTACATTCAAGAATCAGCCGCTGGTTTGTGACAGCATGAGGCTGTATTTCTGAAGCCTGCTGGAATGCGTGAATGGCCTTGCGGTACTCTTCGAGTGCGGCATAACACACCCCCATGCCATGCAGAGCACCAAAATGTACCGGGTTAAGAATCACGACTTGTTGACAGTCTGCCAGAGATTTTTGATATTCACCCTGGAGATAATACAAAACAGCGCGGCGGTTCCAGGCTTCAGCAAAATCAGGTTGGTCTTGAATCAAGTCTGTCAGAACCGCCTCGGCTTCCTCGATCCGTCCCGTTTCCAGTAGAGCTTGGCTGTGTTTCAAGATGTCTAACCCATAGGCTCCCTTTTGCTGGAACCAGATACCCCATAGTTTTTGAGTCGCTTGCTCCCGAACTATGACATCCGGGCTTTTTAAATCTTCGAGCAGCAGATCAATTGCAGGATTTTCCATGAATTCAGAGAACGGGTTTAAGATTCTGTAATCTTTGCTGAAACTCTCATGGGTAACTAGCAATGTGTAAAGGTTTATGTCGTATACTCCGTTACACTGTTAAGCTTTGCTGCCCGAAGATCCTTAATTAGGTCTTTAGCAGTAGGATTGGATATCTTCACCGCACTCATCTGCTAAATAGCACAAAGCACGGAAGCGCAAGCCGACAAGTTGGTCATACAGAGGGTTGAGCTTACAAAGTGGCGGGATATGCGCCAGGGTACGACCAAAAAATTTAATATCTCGCTCAAAAGGACACTGAGCTGGAATCAGCTTAGCCAGACGGTGAGCCAGCTTGCGGTCGTGAACCTCAAGTTGATCCAACCACTGGCGAAGCGGCTGGAAGATATTGGTTTGGGGAGAATTATTCGGTTGTAGTGAAGAGTAGGAACCCATAAAGTATTTGCCTTTTGGTGTGCAGGCTATCTAGTGTGTTAGCAGGTTGACGTTTTAGCTGTTGATAAGCTAACGAACATGGGGCATCGATCTGAGTAGGTGCTGTGTTGGAGAGTGTTACTTCGGTCAGATTAAAGTTGCCCAGCTTCTAGGATAGACACAGAGTTGACGTTTTAGGTTAAGAGAAGCGAAAGTCCTCCTCAACATTTGCTGAAGCTTTAATAAAGTATTTAGCTTCTCTATAAAGTATTCAGCTTCTCAACTAATTTTTATGTCTCTGAAATAACAGCGTGGACAAGGGTCTTCTGTTACTTGAGGGAGATGAGGAAAATATAGTATGGAGATATTGATATTGAAGGACATACCACTTGGGATCACTGGACTTCGGAATTCAGGCGATCGCCCTGAAAAGTCTGGACCAAAATTCTAGGAAGTTCCGTATGCTTCAGGATTGCATTCATCTGCATAGCCATTTTAGATTCAGGTACGCTGAATCCGTTTTGCATTGGTCGATCTACCGACTGCCGATCTACTGAATACGGGGCAGGTTGGATCTGTCCGACTGCCGCTAGACTTGACAACAAAAAAGTCACGGAAAAGGCACTCCAAAACCGTTCCATGTTTGCACTCCTCTTCAATCACACCAATCTAATCGCACCAAATCTAATGACACCAATCCAATTACACCTGAGAAATTTTAAGTTCAGAGTTGGGAGGATTTCCCAACTGGAAGAGCTTTCTAGATCTGTCATGCACTAATTAAGAAATTGATCTGATTTGTCTAATGTCAGCAGTTATGTGAGTCAAAATCAGTCAAGGTCAGCATTTGTTCTTACTTTGGTTATGCCTGATGATTGGGTAAAATTAGCGATCGGGTGTGACAATCTTTTTGCTGTACCTGACGGGCTTGAACATCCAATATGTCAGTCTTGCCCCATAGTTTCGTAACAAGAAGCACAGTCTAGAGGTTAGCCTAGTCTGGTTTTAGAGACTGCCTCGCAAAAATTTATTTCTGGTTGCTCCAACTCTCAGGCAATGCGTTACCTTTAGAGCGCAAACGGTTTTAAGGGCGGGTTTGTGCTGGCTGATTTGCGCTGGAGTTATGGGAGAACGCTGTAGGGTTGAGGCTGAGGTATGACTGACTTGACTTATTCTGATACGCTTTATCAACCTTCTTTAATGGAATTAGCCCAAGTAGGCAATTACCAAGCGCTAA
Source organism: Leptolyngbyaceae cyanobacterium CRU_2_3 (assembly GCA_012034795.1). Lineage (GTDB taxonomy): Bacteria > Cyanobacteriota > Cyanobacteriia > Elainellales > Elainellaceae > Drouetiella. The sequence goes on along the minus strand of JAAUOQ010000002.1, from coordinate 28,840 downwards.
CCTACTGGATGAATAGCTTGCTTGCTCCTCAAGGCATTCGGGTTCAAGTTAAGCCCGCTTCAACGCGCTACTTCATTAAAATTTTTATAGATTTTCAGCCTCCCACCCGTAGAGAAACCTGTATCCGATTGCGCGATCGCCTTGTGCGCTTTATTTGCTATCGGTTGTGGACGCTAAATTCGGAAGCTATTCTGGGAGTCCAGATTATTGCCCGCATTGCTGGAGATTCTAAAGTACAGTGGCAACAGTCAATTCGGATTAACACACCTGCCAATAGTCAACGACTCCGCCAACTCCAGGCATTGCGGGCTGCTCAACGACAAGAAGCAAGTTTTGGCTTTCAATTTTTGAGATCTTTGATCCTGAGTAGCGTTACGCTGGCAGGATTTTATATCGGCTATCGCTTGTTTTATCTAGAGCTAAGCCGAATCTTGGAGAAAACGTCTACTACTCAACCGTTGACGACTTTAACCCGATTGCCGAGTGAACCCCAGTTCTCTGTGGTTCGATCCCAAATCGGAGTTAAGCCCGATCGCTCTGTAATGGCTGTGCCTGAGCAATTTCAAGGTAAGGTGGTGTCGCAAGTGACGCCTGCTAACGGTGAAAAGGTGATTGCCCTCACCTTTGACGATGGGCCTTGGCCAGAGACAACTGAGCAAATCCTAGACATTCTGCAACAAAATCAGATCAAGGCGACTTTTTTTATGGTGGGTCTGCATATTCAGCGGCATCCAGAACTGGCGAAGCGAGTGTCCCATGAAGGACATGCCATTGGTAACCACACTTGGAACCATCCCTTGCAGGATGTTAGTGTTGCTGATGCAGCCTTTCAAGTGGATGGGATGGAAAAGCTGCTTTATGAAACAACAGGGGTTAAAACAGCGTTATTTCGTCCACCTGTGGGTCGGCTTGACAGCGCCCTAGTGAGCTACGCTCATCAACAGAAATATGCTATGGCCCTCTGGTCAGTGGATTCCGAAGACTATTATGTTGCTTCTCCCATTCTGCTGGATAATGTTCTAAAAAATGTGCAACCTGGTCGGATTGTACTGATGCACGATGGGGGTGGCGATCGCTCTGCCACGGTCAAAGCCTTGCCTCAAATTATTTTTGCCCTCAGACAACAAGGCTATCGCTTTGTCACCGTTCCTGAATTGATGGCGATGCAGGCAAAAGATCCAAAACCTGAAATCCCAGCTATTTCGCCAGGACCAACTCCAGAATTGCCACCCACCTATACTGCCTCTGCTCAGCCTGAACGACAAAACCTGCGATCGCGACTGCTGTTCGGAATCTTTAGCTGCTTTAGACTGTAGAAAATTAAGAGAAGTAGGATAGTGTATGGCATAAAGCTCTCCAAAATCACTAATATCCCACTTAGGACTAGCCCGATGAAACCCGGTTTTGAGCTTTCGGTGTTTTCAGGCGGGCAAAGCTTGGGGAACTATATTTTTAAAAACTTTTTGCAGTAGCCGCGAACTTACTAGCCGCGAACTCATTCCATGCCCTCGAAGGGTGTGAAGATACTGGCATCAACATAATTAATTCGTGCCATGGGACTTAAGGCTGCTAAAACTTGCTGCCCATAGCTACGGTGGTTGACCCGATTATCCAGTAGCGCCACTACGCCTTGAGACTCTCGTACAGGGGCGATTGCCCGTTGCAGGGTTCCTAAAGCTTCAGGTAGCAGATAGAGCCGGAACCAATCTTGGCGCAGTCGCTTGTAATGGGCAACTCGTCCCGCCACCAATGGCTCTTCTAGTGAAGGGAAAGGCAGAGTAGCGATCATTAGCAACTGAGGGGCCGGAAACACAGACTGATGCTGTTGCCAAAACTCCCAGCCTGCGACCAGAATACCCTGTTCATCAAGACAAGTTTTTTCGACCTGAACCCGTGAGCCAAATTCGGCAGCCAGGGCTGAGCCAACCTGCGCTTTCAATGGGGTATCGCCTACCAAAATTACGGTCAACCCCTGTCCGGCAGTATGGGTAGCACTGATCAAGGCACGAATTTCCTGCATCAGGGCAGGTTGAAACTGAGGGGTGTTAGGCATTGGTAGCCCATCAGGCAGATAAAGCTGGATCAGTTCATGCTGGCGATCGGGACTAAATTTGAGGCAGGTCATGTTTTCTGGTAACCCTAGGCGCTGTCGATAAATGCTGGCATTGGTATCGAGATCGAGGAAGCCACCAATCAATACTATGGGTTGCTGAGTCCAAATATGGCTGAGCACCGAAGCGACCTCCAGGGGACCACAGTGTAGGGAAAACTGCCCCTGCCGTCGATTGATCTCGGTCCAGAGTAGCTGTTCCTCTAGCTGAAGAGCTCTACCAAATTGCTGCCAAGTTGCGGGTAAAAAATTGGATGTTAACCAATCTGTTTTGGCATCCTGATGGCTTAGGGTATAGGTCAATCGCAGGACTTGGTAAAGCTGAGTCAGGAGATTCAGTTCAGAGGCTTCGATTAGATAGCAGTCGTAAGGATTCGTGGGATGTTGAAAGAGTGAGCGCGTTAATTGCACCCTGGCATCGCGGATGGCTTCAGCTTGCGTAGGGCAGGCTAGCATTAGTTGATCCCAATCATGGGGCTGAATTTGGGCAGTAAGCTGCTGCTGTGCCCAAGATTCTAAAGCATCCGCACCATCAATCACCGTGGGAATATCTTGAGGAAAGTGTCCTGTGTTTGCCAGTTTATCTGCGAACCAAGCTGGAGGTGTAGTCAGCAGTAAGCCTTGGAAGTTTTCATCTGCCCAGCGATCGCCCGTTCGAATAGCTTTGTGGGTGGGAATCCACTGGCGTAACCGAGGAATTTCCACCATCAGTAACCGTTGTTGTACCGCTTCAGTTGCCACTAAAATGGTCGGTTCTGGCCAGATCAACAGTGGCATCACATAGCTCAAACGATAGCGTCCGTGATAACCCGAAGGCGCACCCGCCTGAATCAGCGCACTCCGACCCACGCGCAAAGCGCGAGCAACCAACCCGCGCCATCGTTAAATGATGGTGCCAGTAAGGTTCTCCCTGCTCTTTCAGAAAGGCTCGGAGCTGTTGATGGACTTCGACCTCAATCACGCGCTTTAATATCTCGGATTACGGGTTGAACTTTATTGTGACATAAACCCTATGGGAGTAATGGTGTACTGCAACCACGGAATAGGCAGCTTTGAGGATCTGGCTCAAAGTCTATTTGAAAGTTTATGGGTTAGTAATTTGTCAGTAAATCGCTAAATATACATAAGATTGCTAAATATACATAAGCAGTATGAAGATTGGCATTGTCGGATTGGGATTAATTGGGGGATCGCTGGCGATCGATTTGCACCAGCTAGGACATAGGGTTTGGGAGTCAGCCGTAAGGCAGACACCTGTCAGCAAGCGATCGCTCAGGGCATTGTAGATGATGCCAGTGTAGATCTGGGTCTGATGGCAGACACTGAGGTAGTGTTTCTTTGCACACCGTTAGGGGCGAGTCGCCGCCACCGTTGACCAACTCATTCCCCATCTTTCTGCCACTACTATCCTTACCGATGTTGGGTCGGTCAAGGCTGCTGTGGTGGAGGCGATCGCGCCTCGCTGGCCCAACTTTATCGGTGGGCATCCGATGGCAGGTACAGCCGAGAGTGGTCTAGATGCAGCTTTGGCAGGGCTATTTATGGATAAAGCCTACGTCTTAACCCCCACTGACACAACGCCACTCAGGGCTTTGGAGACGGTGAGTGCCTTGGTGCGATCGCTCCAGTGCCGAATTTACCAGTGCCATCCTGCCGATCATGATCGGGCAGTTGCCTGGATCTCACATCTGCCCGTGATGGTCAGCGCTAGCCTAATTGCCTCCTGCATGGCAGAAACCGATCCTGAAGTGCTGGATTTGGCACAAAAATTTGCCAGTTCTGGGTTTCGAGATACCAGCCGTGTGGGAGGTGGTAATCCCGAATTAGGGTTAATGATGGCTACTTACAACCAACAGGCACTCCTGCGATCGCTCTACACTTACCGACAGCAGATTGACCGGGTGATTCAGCAGATTGAACAACACAACTGGGCAGATTTAGAAACCCACTTGATTCAAACTCACCAAGCTAGAACCCAGTTTCTCTGATATCCTGGCGGTTTAAATGTCCCTTAAAACCAGAACTGTTTTTGGTGCGGTGCGAAGCACCACCGCATCAAAAGCAAAAAATGGATTCTCAGATTGTTCTGAGCTTGAGCCGTGTAAATTCAAACCAGCTAATCAGAATACATCCAATGCCTTAGCTCAACTGATTCAGCCAGTGGTTAACATCGATCGCCAGTTTTTGACCCAATTCTAAGAACTGCCGCACTTGCGTCAGGGTCCAGTGCTTCTCCAGGGTAGCTTTCTGGGTCAAGGGTAACTTCTTAGGCGACCTTGTGCTGGCAGTCCATGCTTCAAGTTGCGGGATCACCTGGCGATACCAGTGATTGATATAAAGCTCTTGAGTCCGGTCAAGTGAGAGCGACAAATGCAGCCGATCGCCCAACTCAATCAGGCGTTCTAGCCAGCGAATCCCTGCTTCCACGGTGGCAGGCTCAAAGGCATTAGGCTCAAAGGGATTAGGCTCAAAGGGATTAGGCTCAAAGGCATTAGGCTCAAAGGTTTGCAAGAGCGACCAAAGCGATCGCCCAATCAGCCGTTCGAGCGTTTGCTGAATTTGAGGCATTTTGAGTTGGCAATGCAGATGATCAGCTTCCTGGGCAATCGCTTCCAACTCCAGTAGATGGCTCTGGCAAAGCTGTGGATTGTTAAACGGAAAATCGCTGGTTTCTCGCTCCAGGGCTTGCAGAGAGGCGATCGCCCGATGACTAATCGCAATCTCAGCCGCTACTTGTAATTCCTGCGGCACTTCCAGTTGATCCCGGTGGAAAGCCATCAACACGCCGTAGTTATCACGATAGACCTGGGTATAGAGTTGATCCAGGCGCGTCAAAGTTTCCTGACTCAGCAGCCGCATAATCCGATGTCGCTCTTCTGCAAACAAGTCTTGGAGGCTAAAGGACTGTCCACCAAAAATTCGGTTCATTGCCAAGATAGTTTGAGCAGCGCTGGCCTGTCGTAAGGCATTAAATAAGCTTTCCTTAGACTGACTGTAAGCCCGCCGTCCTGTGAAAGGTTGAACACAGCAGTGGAAATCCCAGCCGCCTAAGTGCAGCACGGCAAATACCATCTGGCTCGTCTCTCTCGTCATTTCCGAAGTGAGCTGAATTTGCCCCACTGCCAGAGTCAGCGATCCCAAACGCTGCATTTGGTAATCGGCTTGGTGGATGGCATAGCAGTAGACCCGCTGCTCTCTGGAATAGGTATCAAACAATGAGGTAATGGCATAATGTGCTGCGACCTGCTCCAGGCTAACTTGTGACGGGATGACGAGCTGCCGATAAACGTCAGATCCATGATGAAACAAGTCCGCAACGTTACTAGGAGCCGCTGCTAACCGTTTAATAAACCCTTTTTCAAGCTGAACTCCAGCCACATCACCGGCTAGCTCGATTGCCCTAGCGGCATAGCGTAAAATCTGAGTTCCTCGGGTCGAGAAATTTCATCAAAAACCAGCCACAACTGGTATACATCAGCAGCGCATGGCGCTGCATTTCTAGAAGCCGTAAGGCATCCACTCGTTCTGCCGAATTCAGCTTGTGGCTTTGGTGTTGGGTCAAGAATCGGTTGGTGTTGGTAAGACTGCGATCGAGGATGACTTGAATATATTCATCTCGTGCTTTCCAGGGATCGCGGAAGAGTTTCTTACCGCTTTCTTCAAACACCTTAACTAACTGATCTCGCAGCCAATTCAAGCTATCTCGTAAAGGTTTACGCCACTGCTGATGCCAGCCACCCCCCCCGCCACAGCCGCAATCATTTTGCCAGCGATCGACCCCGTGGGAACAACTCCAGGCCGTTACAGGTTTCAGTTCTACTTCTTCGGTCGGCGAATTGAGGCTGAGATAATGAGCAAAATTAGTGACCGTCCAGCCCCGTTTAGGAAACTCTTCTGTAAACGCATAAGCTAGCGCTTTTTCTGTGCCGCCTTTGTGATGCCCAAACGTTTCACCGTCTGTTGCCACCGCAATTAACTGTGCTGAGCGATGATCCCCTCGTACTGCCTGACTCATCCGTCCGGCTAAATGATGAGAACTACTAAGCACATCATTAAAGCCCATATCCCGCGAGATCGGACCATCGTAGAAAAAGATGTCGATGTAGGGGGCAGTATCATCACCGATGTGCTCGCGCCCGTGATTTTTTGAAGAATTATCTTTCAGTAAATCATAATGTTTTAAGGCGTTATCCCTTAAATAACAGCGATAGGGCTGAATCGGATCAATCTGGTTGCCTCCTACTTCAAACCACTGGGGATCAGGATTCTCAGGAGTCGGTAATCGTCGGCAGCGCTGAGCTTGAGAGGGTGCTAGAACAATGAACTTAATCCCTTCTGCAATCAAGGTTGCCAAGGTTGGGTAATCAACGGCTGTTTCTGCCAGCCACATCCCTTCAGGATGACGTCCAAAGCGGGACTGAAAGTCGGCTTTACCCCAACGAATTTGGGTATATTTATCCCGCTGATTTGCCAGCGGCATAATGATGTGATTATAGACTTGGGCGATCGCATTCCCATGCCCGTTCAATCGCTCGGCACTACGGCGATCGGCTTCTAAAATTCGTTGATAGACTTCAACATCGTGCCGTTCTAGCCAACTCATCAACGTCGGACCAATATTGAAACTGAGATACTCATAATTGTTGACAAGCCTCACAAGTTGTTCTTGCTCGCTCACCACCCGCGCAAACGCATTAGGGCGATAGCATTCGTAGTGAATTCGCTCATTCCAGTCGTGGAAAGGCGAAGCGCTGGGCTGACGCTCAATCGCATTCAAGTAAGGATTCTCACGGGGCGGCTGATAAAAGTGACCATGAACAGCGACGTATACTCCTGTAGAGGTTTCAAGGGATCATCGGTTTGACAGTCAATCGCGTCCAAATCGTTAGAGTGCTGGAGTGGCAAGGTCGGATCATCGGATCGCTGCAATTCAAAGCTCTGAGCAGATTGAGCCAGAGATTCCAAGGATTCTAGATGATGTGAGGAAACCATGCAGTGTTATCCAAACTAAAGTGAAGTTAATCGAAACCAGTGTTCAAAAAGGCAAATCTAGCTCAAGGGGTTACCTCACGATGGGCCGCCTCACGATGGGGTCTGACAGAAATTCAGCAGATTGGAAGAGTGCTCAGCCCGGATCAGCATGGAGAAGACACCAAGAACAAATTTCATCTCCATTGATCAGAGTCAGTTGTCAAGTTAAAGGTTGTTGGACAGGATAAGCCAAGCATGAGTAAAGCATTAAGAGTCAGGATGAACTCGATCTGGTTTGAGCTAAGCTTCCAGACATCAATATCAATACCTGAAGCAATACCTGGTGCTTCCAAGAAGATTTAGTGGCGATCGCAATCTACCAGGAGCAAGGCTTACCGCAGCACTGACCCTAGAAGTATCTTAAACCAGGTTCCCATAATGCTCTGGACTCCAGAATTCGCCTTTAAACGGGTGAATTCTTTACAGAATGCCCCCCGCGATGCCAAAAGCTAGACAATTTTAGCCAAATTTCTTTAATAATTTCTTTAACAAGTTTCTGGCGGGTCTCTCATAAAAAAAGGGTGGGCAACCTAGGTTGCCCACCCTTTTTAAGGTTAATCAATCAATCAAGCGATACAGAATTGAAGCATTTTCACCACAACTTTTACTTAAAACTGCACCTGTCAACACTTCGAGTTCTTCTTGAAGTTGAAGCATGAGGTAGCGATCGCCCTTAGCCTTAGCAATGGCCAACCGACGCTGTAGAGATTGCAATAGATTGCGACGATGCAGCTCAGCCGACCCACCTGGGCGAGGGCCTGCAAGTGAGGATAACTGAGTCTGGATCGGCGTGGGTTTAACAGAGCGAGCATCTTCCTTCGACCGGATGACTGTACTGCCATTACTGGGACTTGTTCGGTAGGAAACACCCCGATAGATCATGCCCATTACGGGTTGAGGCACGGAAGCGTTTTCATCTGCCACCTGATAAGTTTGTCCACGGTATTGAGCAGTGCGATCAGCTTGATGCTGCTCTGGAGGAGAGGTGGGTTCGAGGTTATATTCGGCTCCGCGATATTTAAAGGTAGTCATAGTATGCTCCTGAACTCGTCACTTGCGTAGAGGTAAGTAAGCGCGTTCCTTCGGGATGTTCACCCTAATTCCGTCTCAGTCAGAATTTCCTGATCGAGATGAACGAATCTTGTTTATATTCTGTATCTTAAACTACCATTCAAAAATAAAATGAGTCACTTCATAAAAGTTAGGATTAATTTAAAGAACTTTCTTTTCACAAAATTCCACAAAAAGAGAGCACCTAGTCAGGTGCCCTCTTTGTTAGATGCTCTCAAGCGATTTTGCTCTCAAGCGATTTGCGCTCTACAAAATCAGCAATCGTAGTAAAGCTCAAACTCGTAGGGGTGAGGTAGCTTGCTAAGCGGCTTCACCTCGCCATCCATCTTCAACGAAACCCAGTTAGCGATGAAATCTTCGGGGAAGACACCACCCGCAGTTAAGAAGTCGTGATCTTTCTCCAGATTCGCCAATGCTTCAGCTAAGTTAGCAGGAGCCTTGGGCACCTTCAACAGTTCTTCTGGCGACAACTCATAGATATCTACATCTAGCGGCTCACCTGGATCAATCTGATTCTTGATGCCATCTAGACCCGCACAGAGCATAGAGGCAAAGGTGAGGTAAGGATTGCTAGAAGCATCTGGGCAACGAAATTCCAGTCGCTTAGCTTTAGGATTCGTGCCGGTAAGAGGAATCCGGATAGAAGCGGAGCGATTGCCCGCAGAATAGGCCAGGTTTACTGGTGCTTCAAACCCAGGTACCAGACGTTTGTAAGAGTTTACAGTGGGATTGGTGAACGCCAAAATTGAAGGAGCGTGCTTGATCAGTCCCCCAATGAACCATAGAGCCATTTGGCTCAAGCTAGCGTATTTGTCTCCTGCAAATAACGGCTGACCATCTTTCCAAATGGACATATGGCTATGCATCCCCGTACCGTTGTCATCGTGAATGGGTTTGGGCATGAAGGTAGCTGTTTTGCCATACTTGCGCGCTACGTTTTTGACGACATACTTATAAGTCATGACGTAGTCGGCTGCATGAACCAGATCAGAGAAACGGATACCTAACTCGCACTGACCACCACCTGCAACTTCATGGTGGTGCTTTTCGATGGGTACGCCACACTTCTGCATTGTCAGCAGCATTTCCGTCCGGATGTCTTGCAACATATCGGAGGGAGCAACGGGGAAGTAGCCCCGTTTTTTGCCGATCTTGTAGCCCAGGCTATCTTTTCGTCCAGAGTTCCAGGGTCCTTCATCGGAATCAATGAAGTAGTAGCCTTCGTGTCCTGACTGCCATAGGCAATGCTGTCGAAGATGAAAAACTCAGGTTCAGGACCGCAATAGACTTTATCCCCAATACCAGTAGAAATTAAATAGTCGATCGCTTTTTGGGCAATTGATCGCGGATCACGCTCATATAGCTGTTGCGTCCGGGGATCAACAATGGTGCAAACCATGCTGAGGGTTGGCACTTCCATGAAAGGATCAATCCAGGCAGTGGTTGGATCAGGCACCATCGCCATATCAGAGTTGTTAATTGCCTTCCAACCTCGGATACTGGAACCGTCAAAGGCAACCCCGCCTGTGTTCACAAAGGAATCTTCATCAATCAGGCTTTTGTGAAACGTGCAGTGCTGCCAGATGCCAAACAGGTCAACGAACTTGAGGTCAATCAGTTCGATGCCCTGATCATCAATCATCTTTAAGACTTCTTGTGCGGTCTCAGGCATTCGTTACTCCTTAACTAGTTGCGGCACTTTATTAAAATGGGCGGAGAGACAACTGTGTGTAAATAGCGTTGGCAATCTGGGCTGAAGTTGGGATGTCTACGAGCCACCCACCCTCCTTGAAAACCCCTTCACCAGAGAGTTTTCGGCTTAGCGAAGACCCTTTAAATTAGGCTTACCTCAAGCTGAATCATCATATGTATAGCTTTGAATCGCCTTTTGTATCTATTGACACCAAATTTAAATGGATTAGAGCAAACTTAATTTTAGATTCAAGATTGAAAAGTGTACAAGGTAATACAAATTGCAAACTTTGCGACTGATTTTTATTGATCAGTATAAAAATATTTAACCTCCCAGAAAAACAATCACGGGAGCCAACAATCACAGGAGAAAAATAAATGTCCTCCTTTGTTTCGACTGTTTCGGCGTTCCCTAATGCTGCTTAATAAATCCTGACAGGCAGGTAAACTGAGGCAAGCAAATAGGGTTAAGGCATCGTGATAAACTGAGAGACAACGCTGTGAGATACACAAATTACATAGAATCTACACATTAGTAAGGCTGTTGGGAGATTAGATTTCATGCGGGATGCGGTGACCAGTCTGATTAGAAACTACGACAGCACAGGTCGATACCTCGATCGGAATGCTTTAGATGACCTGAAATCCTATTTCAATTCAGGGGCAGCACGGGTGCAGGCAGCAGCTATCATCAATAGCAATGCGGCAGCGATCGTTAAGCAAGCTGGATTGCAGTTGTTTGAGCAAGTCCCTGAACTCATTCGTCCGGGTGGCAATGCCTATACGACTCGTCGCTACGCAGCTTGCCTGCGCGACATGGACTACTACCTTCGCTATGCTACCTATGCGTTAGTTGCGGGCAACATGGATGTGCTGAACGAGCGAGTTTTGCAAGGCTTGCGTGAAACTTACAACTCGTTGGGCGTGCCAATTGGCCCCACTGTAGTAGGCATTCAGATTATGAAAGACATAGTCAAAGAACAGGTTTTAGCTGCGGGAATTGCTGATGTGGCGATCGTCGATCAGCCCTTTGATTATATGACACGCGAACTAAGCGAACAGGATCTATAAACCCGGATTAGACTCAAACCTTGAAAGGGGCACATCTTTATGGGATGTGCCCCTTTATTTTACCTAAATTTACACCCGGATTAATGCCGTGTTGCCGTGCATAACTTGCTTTTTGTAACTTGCTCTAAAGTCTTGTTTTGACTTGATGATTCCTATTATTACGACTATTCCTATTCTGCAACTCGCTTCTGGCGATCGCCTCTCACTGCAAATTTACAAATTTGTTGGTGCTAAACCTGGTAAAAAAGTTTATTTACAATCTAACCTGCATGGCTCAGAGTTGACGGGTAACGCAGTCATCCATCAACTCATGGCATGGTTTACTACATTGGCAGATAGCCAACTTGCCGGAGAAATTTGGCTAGTTCCGGCTTGCAATCCGCTGGGAACCAACCAACGCAGCCATCATTTTTCATCAGGACGATTCAATCCCTACGATGGTGAGAATTGGAATCGGATCTTTTGGGAATATGTACCAACCGGCGAAGAATTGATGATGTTAGTGCAGGCGCAAATGGACAGCGATCGCCTCACCATTGAGCAGATCTACCGACAGCGCCTTCAATCTAGCTTTGCCCAACTGTTGGAACAGATTCAAGCTCCAAGCAGCCAGCCCTTTAGTAACCAATACCGTTTCCTCTTACAGTCGCTCTGTTTAGATGCCAACTATGTAATCGACTTGCACACCTCAGCCAATCAAGGACTGACGTATTTGTATTACTTTCGCGATCGCCAAATCAGTGCCCGTCTGTTTATGCTACCGATTGGGATCTTGTTAGATGACTACGAAGGCGGTGCTTTTGATGAATCCTTTATGAAGCCTTGGCTAGCCCTAGAAGACTGCTTTGCCAAGCTAGGGCGAAAAATTCAGTTTGATATTGAAGCTTGGACGTTAGAATTGGGATCGGCTATGCAGATTGATTCGACAACGGTCGATCGCAGTGTTCAAGCTATCAAAAACTATTTGACCCAAAAAGGAATTTTGCGAGTTCCGGCTGAACCCCTGCCAATGCCGTCGCTTGCTGCTATGAAGCTAGTTCCTCATAGCCAAGTGAAAAAATACTACGCTCCAGTAGGCGGTATGATTCAATCGAGAGTAGCGTTGGGACAGAGGGTTGAGGCAGGACAATCGCTTTATCAAATTTTGAGCTTTAACAAAGAAGGGCAAATGCCAACGGTGGTTGAAGTCAGCGCAGAGCGGACAGGCATTGTTTATGACGTATCCATTAACCATGCTGTGAACCAAGGAGAATATGTGTTAGGTATCCTTTAAGAATTGGACACTCTGTGATCTAAATCTCTCCATTGCTTCCAGGACAGTCTCAATCGCTCTCAACTCAATCGCTCTCAACTCAATCGCTCTCAACTCAATCGCTCTCAATACAGTGATTGGATAAATTTTAAAAATATGCAGTCTGACTATGCAGAAACTACGCTAATCCCCATTGCCCCACCTGGTTTTAAATCTGGCTTTGTGGGTATTGTTGGGCGTCCCAATGTTGGCAAATCAACGCTGATGAATCAACTGGTGGGGCAAAGATTGCGATTACCTCACCCGTTGCCCAGACAACCCGTAATCGCCTTCGGGGAATACTGACGACTCCCGCAGCACAAATCATCTTTGTTGATACGCCCGGAATTCATAAGCCACATCATCAACTGGGACAAGTGTTGGTCAAAAATGCCCGAATTGCCATCAATTCTGTAGATGTGTTGCTCTTTGTAGTGGATGGAACTGTGGAAGCGGGTGGAGGCGATCGCTTCATCATTGAGTTATTAACTCGTGCCGAAGTGCCTGTGATCTTGGGCATCAACAAAGCGGATCAGCAATCCGACAATCCAGCCGCGATCGATCAAAGCTACAGTCAGCTAGCCGATCAGCAAAACTGGACTACTGCCAAATTCTCGGCTCTGATTGGAACTGGACTAGAACAGCTAGAGACGCAGTTAATCGATCGCCTTGAACCAGGACCCTATTATTACCCACCCGATCTGGTTACCGATCAACCGGAGCGTTTTATTATGGGTGAGCTGATCCGCGAACAAATTCTTTTGCTAACCCATGAGGAAGTGCCACATTCTGTGGCGATCGCCATTGATCAGGTTGAGGAGGACACTGACATCACTCGCATTCTTGCCACCATCCATGTGGAGCAGACTCTCAAAAAGGTATTTTAATCGGCAAGGGCGGCAACATGTTGAAGGCAATTGGCACAGCCGCCCGTCAGCAAATCCAAAAGTTAGTCATGGGCAAGGTTTATCTCGAACTCTTTGTCAAAGTTCAGCCCAAGTGGCGGCAATCCCGCACCAGCCTGGCAGAGTTAGGATATCGGGTAGAGGAATAGCAGGGCTTCTATTGGCAGATCAAGCCATTTGAAACCCCTTCCTTCTTGCTATACCTAGCTGCTATACCTCGCTAGCTGGATACAAATCGTCCGCCCGTTGCCGAATGGCTGATAGATTCACCACCAAACTGCTTTTGAGGCGTCTTTCAATCATGCCAACGGGCATAGTCCGAGGCGGTAATACAGAAATAGTGTAGCAAAGCTCTGTCCCTGCACCCTGGGCGACTGGCTGAAGCCTCCAGCTTCCTGAGAACTGTTTAAAGTCTCCTTCCACCATGAAAAAGTTGAGTTGGTGAGGAAACTGCTCCACCATGTCTAAAACGACGCGAGCACAAAACTTGAGCTTTAGCAGCGACTGTGTTCCTACCTGCTCGATCCGAATGCCACCCTGGGGATGCTCGATTCTACAGCTTTTTGCCAGATTGGGGATAAAGTCGGCGAGGCGATCGTAGTCTGTTAAGATTTGCCAAACTTGCTCAATCGGGTATGGGAGCAAAATTTTAGCCGAGATCTGCCGATGTCTTCCTTCAGCAGAATCAGTCTGCACTTGCACATCTTGCAGTGTTGACCCAGACAACTCTAGCTCAAGTGCTTCTACTTGCGAGTCATGTGCCTCCAAGCCATTGTTTGCCGTCAGTTGAGCGTTCAGTTCAGTATTCATATTCATCTAGCCTACAAATCTTCAACCTTGTCAGTCAAGCGAAAACATCCAGTGAGAGAAACAAATAAACCTACTTAGCAACCCATCAACTTAGCAGAGCACCAAACATAGCTTCTGGACAATAGTCCAGCGTCAGTGTAAAGCAGGTTTCCCAAGAGCCAGAGGGCTGTGGCTGACTAGTGGCAGCGATCGCTCCATTGAGATGTTCGACTAAACCTTTGACGAGTGCTAGCCCCAATCCCGTTCCCTGAATGGCTCGTTGAGTTACCCCCTCCCCTCGACGAAATTTCTCGAAGATGTGTGGCAGTTCCTCCGGCAAAATTCCATCTCCCACATTGCGTAGGCTTAGGAGCACCTGACTATTTGAAGAATTGATTTCGCGTGTTAATTTCAGTTCAACTGTGCTACCAGGTTCTGAGTACTTTCTAGCATTAGTTAGCAACTCCAGCAACACTCGTTTGAGGCTATCAGGATCGGTGTAAATCAGGACAGGTTCGTTGGGCATATCTACTACCAAGGTGAGGCTCTTATTTGCCCAGCTTGCTTCAACCGATTGGGCTGCCCCTTGAATCAAATAGCGAATGTCCATCTTCTGAAGCTGGCTATTAGTCTGGTTAGATTCCAACTTCCGCAGTGCCAACAGGTCATTAATTAGATTAGTTTCTTGAGCACATTGCTGCTCAAGAATTGTCAGATATTTATCTTGCCGCTCAGGAGGTAAACCTGCTTGACGTAGCATACGAATGGCTAACGTCATGCTGGTGAGGGGGGTTCGTAATTCATGGCTCACAGTACTAAGAAATTCTTCCCGTTCTTCATTCAGCCGTCGGAGTTGCTCAACTTGCTGACGGCTTTTTTCATAAAGTTTGGCCTGAACTTCTAAACTACGTTCCAGTTGAGCCGTTCGCTCCTGCACGACAGATTGGATTTGCTTGAGAGTGCGAGTCTGGATAATTGCTGTGCTGAGTTGAGCTGCCACCAATTTACTGAACGACAGTTCTTCAGTTGACCACAGGCGGGGTTGATGGTGTTGAAGCACTAAACAGCCTAGAACCCTGCCTTGATTTTCTAAAGGAATTAGCAGCAGTGCGTGGGAGGGCTGTAGTTGAAAAACAGCAGCTATCTCCTGCCCCACATCTAATGCTTTTGGATGGTGTGCCTCTAGATGGGAGACTTCCGAATGAGATGCAGCCAACATTTCGCTGACGGGAACAATCACTGGATCTAGCTTTCCCATCAGCACTTGCCGACAAATCCGGCAATTCGATGCCTGAAAACTGGTTTTTTGGCTGGAAGCTGGTTGCGTTGAGAATGCTTCGGGATGGGTTTGCCCGAAAATTTTCCCAGAGATGTGCTCAGACCAATCAGCCGCCACATAGGCTGTTGTTTGAGGAATACCTTCTAGGTTGCGGCTCTTGTGAAGCGGGTCTGCATACTTAAACAACAGCAGCATACCTTGACTGACTTCCAAAGCTGAGGCTGTCCCTTCGACAGCAAGCTTAAAAATTTCTTCTAGCTCCCAAGCATTGCGGATTGCTGCTGTGAGCTGGTCAATCAGCGCCTGGTAGCGAGCTTGTTGCTGAAGTTGATGTCCTAGCTGAGCCTGAGAGATGGCGATCGCTACCTGTGGAGCCAGAGATTGCAGGAGTTGCACGTCTGACTCTTTCCAGAGATAAGGCTGTGACTGCACCAGGGCGACTACTCCATTCACGTGCCCCTGAAACTGTGTGCTAACGATGAGGGCAACTTTCGACTGGAGAGCAGGGTTGACTTCATGGGTGGGGTCGCTGGCCTGTAAGTTAGTGATGATCACAAGTTCGCCATCTGCCCAGTCTGCTTGGTGCACCTGATAGGCTAATGATTCTTTGAGGTGATCTTGTAAGTAAATATTCTGTAGACCAGTGCTTAACCAGCAGCTAGAGTGGGCAGTCGCTTGGGTGCGAGACTGCGGCATAATCAAACAACTCTCTGCTTGGAAGGTCTCTCCGATTATCTTGGACAAGTTCATCAGGGCATCTTGCGAACCCTTGCTAGTCAGAATTGCTTGAGTTAAATGCTGCTCCAGATCGGGTCTAATTTGAGCCACTTTCTGCTGCATTGGAGGATTTTCTGGAGAAGGAGGAGAGGAGACGCTTGAACCAGTCGGACAGTGAGGATTTATAGGGATCCCTGCATCAAGCTCTCTTATGCCTGGATCTGCGGTTTTAGTATGCCCTGCAAACCTTGGTTTTGTTGATAATTTGCTTGCATTTTTGTGACATGGCGGATCAGCGAGTAGACACTCCCCTTCAAACCCAACAAAGTATTACATCGACAAAGTAGCTTGAACAAGATAGTGGTGCTCTTGAGCATTTCAACGCAGCACTGCTCCGGTTGAGTGGGCATATTCTTCCCAAGAAATCGAGAATTTTAGCTGATCTCTATGACGAAATGGGAATTAGTCCCTATGATGATGGGATTAGTGCATTCGTTCTGATTGAATTAGCTCAACTGGCTTTAGGTTACACGTTCTGGAAATCGAACAGTATCCGTGAATTCCCTACGTTTGGGGATGTCTTTGAGGGAGAAGTGCCAGCTTTCAGTAGTGTCAACATCAGCCACATGTTAGCCAGCCGAATCTCAGCCGAATAGCGCTCATAGTCTTCACCCTATGCTCTGGATTTAGCCATTCTTGAACTCTAGATATCTATGACGTCAGCCGCAATTCCTCTAGTGTCTTCCTATACGATCGGTACGGTGAAAGGACCGGGAGAGGATGGCAACCAATATGTGTTCATCACCACGGATAATCGCCATGTCAAAATTGGTGAGTTTGTTTACTACGAAATTCGCAATCCTAACTCCCAGGGAACCCTACAAATCTTAGGTAAAATTTCGGCTCGCTGTCTGATTGACCACCTACCCGATCGGATCTTTGCTGATACAGAAATCAGCCCAGAGACAATTGCTGCCCTAGTCGGGTTCGCCCATCCCAATCCTGAGATTTATGAAGTGACGGTGGATGTTGTGGGCCATTTTGATCTGAATCTAGGCTTCATGAACCCTCGGATTACACCCGATCCAGGAGCCAAAGTGTATTTGGCAAACGATGAAGCGTTGAAGCGAATCTTAAGTAAGAAGCAGCCAGGAGAGGTGGGGGCTGCCTATATTGGTTCACTTCTGCTGCGTGAGCCAGGGGCAGTGCCAATCGCCCTGGATGTGAAAGAGTTAGTCAGCACTCATATGACGATTTTGGCAGGAACTGGATCGGGCAAGTCTTACACCGCAGGAGTTTTGGTCGAAGAGCTATTGTTACCCCACAATCGAGCGGCTGTGCTAATTTTTGATCCGCATGGAGAATACGGTACCTTAACGGAACTGCGAGGGCATGAAGCTTTTGTCGGTGATGATGGCTATGCTCCTAAAGTACAGGTGTTGAAGCCAGAGAATGTCAAAATTCGCATTTCCTCGCTAGACTATTACGATATTTTAAGCCTGTTGCCAGAGATGAGCGATCGCCAGCAGTCGATTCTGAGCAAAGCCTTTGATTTAATGCGTAAGCATCGCAAGGGCGACTATCGCTGGGATGTACAGGATTTAATTCGTGCTGTGTATGAGGTGGATAGCCAAGAAACTGAAGATGGAGACATTAAGACAGGCACTTCGGCTCCAGCCTTGGAATGGAAGTTGGAAAGACTAGCGCGATCGCCCTACTTCCATGCCTTTGACCACCTGGCACCTAAAGATTTGTTTGAGCCAGGACAAGTTACTGTCTTACAAATGAATGAAATCAGCCAGGAGGAGCAGCAGGTGATCTGTGCTGCTGTGTTACGGCAATCTAGCCATGCCCGGATGAATACCCTTAAAGAATTGATTCAGCCAGGTGATGAGAATTACTTACCCTATCCAGTTTTTATTCTGCTTGAAGAAGCACACCGATTTGCTCCGGCTCATGAACCCTCCCGCTGCAAAGCCGTGATTCGTACCATTTTGAGCGAAGGACGTAAGTTTGGGTTGGGCGTCGGTTTGATTACCCAGCGTCCGGCAAGTTGGATTCTGATGTGCTATCTCAATGTATGAGCCAGTTTATTATGCGGATCGTCAATCCAGTAGACCAAGACAGCCTCAAGTATGGGGTGGAGGCAGCAGGACGAGATTTACTCAAGGAGTTACCTGCCCTGACTAAGGGGCAAGTGATTATTTCTGGAGCTTGTGTGAATACTCCAGTGCTTTGTCAGGTTCGCAAAAGAATCACTGCACATGGGGGAGAAACCCTCAACGCTCCGGCGCTGTGGCAAGCCTATTTTCAAACTCATCAAGTAGAGTCTCGCAAGATTGAAGACGCGCCGTTGGTGGGTCGGTCTAGACCCAAAACTTTTCGAGGTGTGAGTATTGAATAATTTATCGGTTCGAGGCTTTGGCTTTGATACCTTGATGCAAGCTAGAATCAAAACTAAATCTACGTATGTTAGGTATTTTTCTGGGAATGAGCAATCCGCTGCAGCGACTGTCTAGATTGCCTTGGATTTCGTTGATGATTGCAGCCATTCTGTCCAACATTTGGGTATTTGTGCTGGAGTTTTTTCTGAGATTTGGTGCAGACCGTTTCCCAACTCTACAAAATGCATTAAATCTGTTGTTTTCACCGCCTTTGGCGATGGTGATGACCGTTGCTATTGCTGTAGGAGTCGGTGCATTAGCGCTTTACCTACTAGAAATTGTTTTTCCCGATCTCTTAATTGATGCTGGTGTAATGTGGGCATTAGTGCCCTGTTTGATGGTGGCGATCGCCATTAAGTCTACGACTTCACAGTCGCTCGAAATCTCTACCTCACTCATCGGTTTAAATGAAGCGCAACTGTTAGGGGTAATTTTAGGAATTTTCTTAAAGGGGAAACCTTACTGGCGACGGTGAGCCTAGTTCTGTATTCAATTTGGAGTCTCTAAAGCCTGGAAAATACCAAATTTTTTTAAAAAAAGGGCCGGACTTTGCAAGACGAAATAATACGTTACCAATTGTTGGAAACATAAACGCTAATTATAGATAAGACAAGAAGTTTCAAAGTTAGCCTTATCAGATTCCTGATATATTTTGAGAGAACCCAACGAAACAGGGGACAATCTTAAGATAAGCTAAAGAGTGCTAGTCGGATTGTTGCTCTGGCTCCTACGGATTTAGATGCCAGTTACAAGTCGCCGTTCAAGGCTACTCTAGCCTGCTTGGCTCAAGTTTGGGCAAGTCGGTCAGAGTTCTTATGTTCGGATCTCGCTGATTCACAGGAAGGGAAATCATGTCTTATTCGCAAACCAAGACCCAGACCAAAGCTGGGTATCAAGCTGGGGTTAAAGATTATCGCCTCACCTACTACACGCCCGATTACACACCTAAAGATACAGACATTCTGGCAGCATTCCGGGTAACTCCCCAACCTGGAGTTCCTCCTGAAGAAGCTGGAGCAGCCGTTGCTGCTGAGTCTTCTACCGGAACCTGGACGACAGTTTGGACAGACTTGCTGACCGACCTCGATCGCTACAAGGGTCGGTGCTACGACATCGAACCCGTTCCTGGTGAAGACAATCAGTTCATTGCATTTATTGCTTATCCTTTGGATCTGTTTGAGGAAGGCTCTGTTACCAACATGCTGACCTCGATCGTCGGCAACGTGTTTGGGTTCAAAGCTCTGAAAGCACTACGTTTGGAAGACTTACGGATTCCTGTTGCTTACTTGAAAACCTTCCAAGGTCCTCCTCACGGGATTCAGGTTGAGCGCGACAAAATCAACAAGTACGGTCGTCCTCTACTGGGTTGCACCATCAAACCCAAGCTGGGTCTGTCTGCGAAGAACTATGGTCGTGCTGTTTATGAGTGCTTGCGTGGAGGACTAGACTTCACTAAGGATGACGAGAACATCAACTCTCAGCCGTTCCAACGGTGGCGCGATCGCTTCACCTTTGTAGCAGATGCAATCCATAAATCTCAGGCTGAAACCGGTGAAGTGAAGGGTCATTACCTCAACTGTACGGCTGCAACCTGCGAAGAAATGATTAAGCGGGCTGAGTATGCGAAAGAGCTCAACATGCCCATTATCATGCATGACTTCTTGACCGCAGGCTTTACTGCTAACACCACCTTGTCTCACTGGTGCCGCGATAACGGCGTTTTGCTACACATTCACCGTGCTATGCATGCTGTAATTGACCGCCAGAAAAACCACGGGATGCACTTCCGTGTTTTGGCCAAGTGCTTGCGGATGTCCGGTGGCGACCACATTCACACTGGTACTGTTGTGGGTAAGTTGGAAGGTGACAAGGCTGTGACCTTGGGCTTTGTTGACTTGCTACGGGAGAACTATGTTGAGCAAGACCGCTCTAAGGGCATCTACTTTACCCAAGACTGGGCATCTATGCCTGGCGTTATGGCGGTTGCTTCGGGTGGTATCCATGTATGGCACATGCCAGCCTTGGTGGAAATCTTTGGCGATGACTCTGTATTGCAATTTGGTGGTGGTACGCTGGGTCACCCCTGGGGTAATGCACCAGGTGCAACGGCTAACCGCGTGGCTTTGGAAGCCTGCGTTCAGGCTCGTAACGAAGGTCGTGACTTGATGCGTGAAGGCGGCGACATCATTCGTGAAGCTTGTCGTTGGTCTCCTGAGTTGGCAACTGCTTGCGAACTGTGGAAAGAAATCAAGTTTGAATTCGAGGCACAGGACACGATTTAGGGAAAGGATGAAGGGAAAGGATGAACGTGTTTTTTAAACTCTCCTTTCACCCGTCATGGGAACAGGAGTAGAATCATTCATCTTCATCCTCCCTTATCCTTGCCTCTATGGATCTGAAGCAGATTACGAAAGATACTTCCAAGACACTGATCAGCTACCTGACGTATCAAGCGTTGCGGGTAGTGATGGCTCAGTTGGACGAGACAGAACCAAAGCGGGCTTACTGGCTGCGGCAGTTTTCAGGACTGCACAGTATTCAGGACAGTGAGACGTATTTGCAGGCTCTGTTTCGAGAGGAGCAGCGTCTTGCCTTCCGGATTCTGACTGTACGAGAGCATATTGCCGAACAAATTGCCGACTATCTGCCAGAATTGCTGCGCACGGGCATCCAACAGTCCAACCTACAGCAGCGAACTCAGCAATTGGAACGTATGACGCAGCTTGATCCGACGACTCCTAGTTCGCACCCCGAACAGGAATCGAGTTCTGATCCTGAAGCTTGAGGCGATCGCCCGTTTTTGAGGGATTCGCTGCTTGCAAAACTTCAGAACTCTAAAGCTCAAAACTTGATAACTCTCAAATCTTGTAACCCTTGAGGAAGCTATGAAAACTTTACCCAAAGAGCGCCGGTACGAAACTTTTTCTTACTTGCCTCCCCTAACTGATGCTCAGATTGCCCGGCAGATTCAGTACACCATTGACCAAGGCTACTTTCCTTGCATCGAATTCAATGAAGATGCGGCTGCCCAAATCTATTACTGGACAATGTGGAAACTGCCCCTGTTCAACGTGAGAAACCCTCAAGAAGTTTTGAGCGAGGTTCAGCAGTGCCGTTCTGAGTATCCCAACTGCTACATCCGCGTTGTGGCATTTGACAACGTCAAGCAGTGCCAAGTTATGAGCTTCATTGTTCATAAGCCCGGTACAAGTGGCGGCGGCTACCGCTACTAGACTGCTACTAAGGTGTCAGGTTTTGAACAGATTGTGGATAAACAAGCGAATTCACTAAGTTGCTCATGGTTTGTTAAATTCATGACTTGTTAAAAATTAGGAGGTAGGATAACCTGCCTCCTTTTTTATCGGCTCTTCTTTAACGATCGCAGTGAATTTTTATGAGCTTCTATATTTCTTCTCGCTTTCTGAACAAGCTGGCAGTTCACATTACGAAAAACTATTTAGATTTGCCCAATGTCAAAGTGCCGTTGATTTTGGGTGTTCATGGGCGCAAGGGAGAGGGCAAAACTTTTCAGTGCCAATTGGTGTTCGATCGCATGGGCATTGAAGTGGTGCATATGTCAGCTGGGGAGCTAGAAAGCCCTGACGCAGGCGATCCAGCCCGATTGGTACGGCTGCGCTACCGGGAAGCCGCAGATCTGGTGAAGGTGCGCGGCCGAATGGCGGTCTTAATGATTAATGATATTGATGCTGGGGCAGGCCGAGTCGATCAGTACACGCAGTACACCATCAACACCCAGCTAGTCAGCGGCACATTGATGAATATTGCCGACAATCCTACTAATGTCCAGCTTCCAGGTAGCTACGATTCTGAGCCGATCCAGAGAATTCCGATTATCGTCACAGGGAATGACCTCTCGACGTTGTATGCACCGCTGATTCGAGATGGACGCATGGACAAATTCTTCTGGGAACCCAACCGAGACGATCGCATTGGGATAGTGAGTGGGATTTTCCAGGTCGATCGAGTTGCTCATACAGACGTTGAGAAATTAGTCGATACGTTCCCTCAGCAACCCATCGACTTTTATGGAGCACTGCGATCGCGCCTCTATGATGAGCAAATTCAAAAGCTGATTCAAGAGGTCGGCATCGATCGAATTTCTCTCCGGGTCGTCAACAGTGCTGAAGCGCCGCCAGAATTTCACAAGCCTGATTTCAGCTTGCCTCACCTGATTGAAGTGGGACAACAAATGGTGCAAGAGCAAAAGCGGGTTCAGGAAATGCGGCTTGCCGAGGAATACAATAAATCACTCTATTTCAACCGCAAGTTAGGAGATACAGTTGACCCTGGGCCGCAACACGAACTTTCCGCTGCGAACGGTTCCCATGGCGCTTCTGTCTCTCCCTATCCTTACTCTTCTCTACCGCCTGTTGCAGAGAAGCCAGGCATTTCTCCTGCCGGACAGATCTCCAGCAACCGGCTTACTCCTGAAATAGTGACGCAGGTTAACCAAATTCTGCAACAAGGACATCGAGTAGGGATTGAATATGTCGATCCACGTCGCTTTCGAACCAACTCTTGGAATAGCTATGGCATGTTTGAGGGCAATGGGGCAGCAGCGATTGCGGCCTTAGCAACTTGCCTGTCCGAACATGCTGAAGATTATGTTCGGGTGGTAGGAATTAACCTTAGCGATCGCGCCGCATTTCAGAAATCGTCATTCAGCGTCCTGGCGATCGAGTCGGTTAAATCATCAATAGCGTTACTCTCTAACCCGTTAGCTAGTCAGTCCAGTCTAGGCAGCTAGTCTATAAAAAACGCCCCTGGCTTAAACCAGGGGCGAATAATCAGGGTGCATCTACCACTTTTTTATTCCTGGATAGCCTGGCGATATCCGGAAAGGAGTGGGACGAATGGTCTGCTTTATCAAAGCTTAAAAATCATGATCTTCAGAAGAATTGGAGCGATCGACAGCGGGAAAAGACCAAGAAACCGCCTCCTTATCAGGGCAATACTCTGAGCCATCTACAATACCGTAAGGATGCATGGCGCAAACCAACATGGTGCCTTCATAAATTTGCCCATGATAGTTCTGGCAACCTATACAGATAGGATGCTGGTTGATCAACGGTTCGATTGTTTGGGTGAGTGGCTCAGTGGCGCGATCCAAAGTAGCCTCAAAGCCCAGAATCAATTGCAACCATGGATCGAGCCAATCGGCTAGCGGATCGTCAGACTGATCGGATTCAGAAAAAGCAGCTACCTCGAAGGGAACAAAAGCTCGTTCAATTTCTTCTGCGACTTCCTCTGTAAATTCAAGCAGGGCATCTCCTACTTCACTCATTTCTTCAGTGACTTCCTGGAAAACCGTTCAACACCCTTGGTTAAGGCTTCCAAGTTTTTCATCAGATCTTGCTGCCAGCCTTCCATAATCTCAAGTCTCAAATCTAAAAGATGCTGAATGTATTCTTGATTTATTTTTGCTTGAGCCTATTCTCGTTTAAGACGCTTTAATTCTTCTTGCAACTTGGCAACTTGCTCTCTGAGATTGTCAACTGCTTGAGGTGATGGCTCCGAGCCTGGCTCAACGGGATCTTCATCCAGAATTTCAATTCGCCGAGGTTCAGACGGAGATGTATCACCCGATGAGGAGGGCTGCTGTGCCCGGCTTACCATTCATCGACCATGCGTTTTGCTTCTTCGGAGGTAATCTCTCCTCGTGCGACCATTTCATCTGCAAGCTTTTGAGCTTGCGATCGCAACTCACCCAATGTTGTTCCGGCCTTCTCTGCTGCGTAAGAGGCGACTCCAACCCCTAAATAAAATGCTTTTTGAACCAAATCCCCAAAATTAGCCATTGCTAATGCAACTCCTTCATGCCAGAGGGCTACGACTTCTAGCATAGGAGGAAATTGAGCGATTGCCTACTCAAGGTTTCGCAGTTGATCCGCAGGGAGGTTCGGCAGGTTTTGAGTACCGAAAAATCAAAAGACCCGGAGATCACGCCTGCCACAAGCATCCCGTATTGCTGCTACCTTCCGGTCCTGACAAGATTGAGGCGTTGTAACTGCATGAGTCCGAGTCATCTTCAGCATAACATGCAGAAAGTGATGAGAGGTAGATAAAGCGTTTATTTAGTTTCTCAGGATATTAGTTCTTCAGGATACGGTTCCCCAGAAAAGGTTGATTTTTCACCGATTACCAGAGCCATAGTTCTCACCAGAACCCTGGTTACTGGAACTTCAACTCTAGTCAGGATTAGAAGAATTCATTGTTATCTGAGTCATTGCTTAACAGAAACAAATGATCAAGATCAATTAATTTTGTTCCTCAGGATGCATTCTAGATTTTGGCTGACCGGATATTCTAGGGCTTAGGTTTGGCGATCTACCCAGAAAGTCTTAATATTTCAGACGTATGACAATTTAGTGAACTAATGTTACGATTATGAGAATTCGTTGGTTCAAAGGTATCAGATCATTCATCTGTGTTTAGGAACAACTCTGGCTCTTGAAAAGCAGGCTCCTGAAAAACAGGCTCCTGAAAAACGTTTGCAACGAGTCTCTGATCAAGCGAGCTGCCAATACAGCCTGCTTCGATCTCACTTTATTCCTTTCAGATTGACTTTCAGGCGATCGCCAGCCCGCTGCCAAGCTTCAATCCGTTCTGGACTCAGTTCTCAAGCTCCAGTGGTAAGCGACTTTAACCATAGATTCCACAAGATAGATCTAACAAAATTGAAGCTGATCTTTCGCCTTAACCCACGACTCAGATGCTGTACCTCAAAATGGTATTCTGAACGAGCTTATAGTACATTTGTTCTAGACACACTCCTCCACAGCTAGAGACGCGCTATGAAGACTACCTCCGCCTCCGCCGATATGGTACGTGCTTACCTCCGAGAAATCGGTCGTGTACCGCTGCTAACTCACGAACAAGAAATTCTCTACGGAAAACAAGTGCGGCGGCTAGCGCTGCTCCATGATGAGAAAGAGGCGCTGGAAGATAAAATTGGGCGAGTTGCCACGCTAGAAGAATGGGCCGCATCTAATCAGCTTTCGGCTGAAGAGTTACGCCAGATCATCCTAGAAGGTGATCATGCCAAACGCAAAATGGTAGAAGCTAATCTGCGCTTGGTAGTGTCGGTTGCCAAAAAATACATCAAGCGCAACGTTGATTTGTTGGATTTAATCCAGGAAGGTACGATTGGCATGCAGCGGGGCGTAGAGAAGTTTGATCCGACGAAGGGATATCGCTTCTCAACCTATGCCTACTGGTGGATTCGGCAGGCTATTACTAGGGCGATCGCTGAAAAAGGACGTACTATTCGCCTGCCGATCCACATCACCGAAAAGCTTAATAAAATCAAGAAAGCGCAACGGCACCTCTCTCAGCAATACGGGCGAGCAGCAACCGCAGCAGAATTGGCAGCAGAACTGGAACTTACCCCAAAACAGGTACGTGAATATTTAGAACGTGCCCGCTTACCGCTGTCGCTTGACCTACGGGTTGGCGATAACCAAGACACAGAACTGGGCGAACTTTTGGAAGATACAGGGCCATCACCCGAAGAATTTGCGGCTCAATCGGCTCTTCGGGCGGAGCTAGCCCAAATGATGTCTGACTTGACCCCGCAACAGCGAGAAGTTCTGTCCTTACGGTTCGGCTTGGCAGATGGACAGGCATTGACCCTAGCAAAAATTGGCGATCGCCTCAATATCAGTCGCGAACGGGTGCGGCAAATTGAACGTGAGGCCCTCACCAAGCTACGAAAGCGGAGAGCCGACATTCGGGAATACCTGGCAAGTTAATGCCTACCCTGTTGTTCAGTAGGCTAGCTCATGAGGGGTTGGAAGTAGTGAATTGCTCGCCTGTCATGTAGTTTCAGGAACTACGCGAGTACAAAAGGTCAATGTCTACCAATCCGTATACATTGGAAGATGTTGATCAGCCGTCGAACCTATGCCCCACGATCGCCAACCGCTCTCCTACCCCGTTAGCCCCACTGTCCATCAAATTGATGATTACCACGGCACACCTGTTGCTGATCCTTACCGTTGTTTAGAAGATCCGCATTCTGAAGAAACCCAAGCTTGGATCGAAGCTGAAAATCAGGTCACCTTTGCCTATTTAGAAGATATTCCAGTCCGTCAAGAAATCAAGCAACGCATTACGCAATTGTGGGATTATGAAAAGTTTGGTACTCCCTTTAAGCAAGGTAACTCGTTGCAGAATAGACGCTACTTCTACTTCAAGAACAATGGGTTACAAAATCAGAGCACTCTTTATACCCTGACTGACTTAGATGCAGAGCCACGCATTTTAATTGATCCTAATACGTTCTCAGAAGACGGAACGATCGCCCTGTCTGGACTCTCTATTAGTGAAGACGCTAAGCTGATAGCTTATGGGCTATCTGCTGCGGGTTCAGATTGGCGAGAATGGAAGATCCGAGATATCGAAACTGGACAAGATCTGCCGGATCATCTCAAGTGGGTTAAGTTTTCCGGCGCATCCTGGACGCATGATCACCAGGGATTCTTTTATTCTCGCTATGACGAACCCAACGAATCGACTTTGCTAGAAGAGGTCAACTACTACCAAAAGCTCTACTACCACCGTCTGGGCACGCCACAATCAGCAGATGTCTTGATTTACGATCGCCCCGATCAAAAAGAATGGGGATTTAGTGGTTCCGTTACCGAAGACGGGCGCTATTTAATTATCGCGGTCTGGAAAGGCACAGATTCTAAAAACTTGATTTTCTACAAAGACCTGACTGATTCTGACGGACAGGTGATCGAGTTGCTCAATACCTTTGAGGCTAGCTACAGCTTTATTGATAATGAGGGTGAAACTTTCTGGTTCCAGACAGATCTGGAAGCGCCACGAGGGCGCGTGATTGCGATCGATCTACCTAACCCCGATAAATCTAGTTGGCGCGAACTCATTCCCCAGGCTCACGAAACCCTAGAAGGCGTCAGTTTGCTCAACCATCAATTTGTCACCTCTTACTTAAAAGACGCTCACACCCAAGTTAAAATCTTTGGACTAGAGGGTACTTTTGTCCGAGAGGTTGCTTTGCCAGGTCTTGGCTCCGTCGGTGGTTTTGGCGGCAAACGTCAAGATACAGAGACTTTCTATAGTTTCACCAGTTTCACCACACCCACGACACTTTATCGTTATGACCTGACTAGCGGCGAAAGCACCCTATTTCGTCAGCCCAACGTTGATTTCAATCCAGACGATTATGAAACTCAGCAGGTCTTTTGCACCAGCAAAGATGGGACACAAGTGCCTTTGTTCATCACTCATAAAAAAGGGCTGGCGTTAGATGGCAACAATCCTACCTATCTCTACGGCTATGGGGGTTTCAATGTGTCGCTAACTCCCTCTTTTTCACCTAGTAATGTGGTGTGGATGGAAATGGGTGGTATTCATGTGACGGCCAATCTACGAGGCGGTGGCGAATATGGAGAGTCATGGCATCAGGCAGGTATGAAGCTCAACAAGCAGAACGTGTTTGACGACTTTATTGCGGCTGCCGAATGGTTAATTACTAACCGATACACTGCTTCTCAGAAGTTGGCGATCGCCGGAGGCAGCAATGGTGGATTGCTCGTAGGAGCCTGCATGACCCAACGACCTGATCTCTTTGCAGCGGCTTTACCCGCAGTGGGTGTGCTGGACATGCTGCGGTTTCACAAGTTTACAATCGGCTGGGCCTGGTGTGCAGAATATGGCTCTCCAGACAATCCAGAGGAGTTTTCTGCCCTCTATGCCTATTCTCCGTTGCACAATCTCAAGCCTGGCACTGCCTATCCCGCCACTCTGATCACTACGGCTGACCATGACGATCGCGTTGTGCCTGCCCACAGCTTTAAGTTTGCAGCGCGGCTGCAGGAGTGTCAGGCCGGCGCGAAGCCGGTGCTCATCCGGATCGAAACACGTGCGGGTCACGGCAGTGGCAAGCCGACGGCGATGCAGATTGAAGAGATCGCCGACATGTGGGCGTTTCTCGTGCATGAGCTGGACATGGACTACACGCCGCAGCGGCAGGCCGAAGCGGAATTCACACTGCTGAGCGATGGCCCGGCAGCCCGCCAGTGGGAAGCCGAAGAAATTGAGCTATTCACTCAACTTGCCATTCAACTCGGCTTTGCCCTCGACCAAGCCTCCCTACTAGAATACACCGAAAAAGCCCGCCTCGAAGCCCGTCAAGAAGCCGCGACAGCCGCTGAGTGACGAGGACCGCGAGCGGATCATCCTGAAGAACCTCGAGCGCGACCTCAAGACGGTCGAGGAGCTTGAGCCTGGCGCTGCAGAAAAACTACAGGAATATCTGAAGCAGGCTGAGTATCAGTACAACGTCGCGATGAATAAATTTCTCTACAAAAATTATGACACTGTTTTTGATTTCCTAAATAAGGAAACTGCTATTGAAGGCAGTAAGCTGCATGTATTCAGTAACATGGATCG
>JAAUOQ010000155.1 GCA_012034795.1 Leptolyngbyaceae cyanobacterium CRU_2_3 | reverse complement strand
CTCCACTAAAATAGTCCGTCTGCTGCTAGTAGCAGTCCTGCAATTAAGGCGTAGTTACGACGATTGCTGAGTTGATAGGCGATCGCAGCCACTAGCAACGGCAGGAATGAACCCGTTAATGCGTTCAACCAGCGATAGCTAAAGGGAGAGATCAGTAGACCTGCTAAGCCATTCTTCAGGTTGTGATCGCCCCAGGGCATTTGTTCACCTAACCAGATGCCAAACGCAATGATATAAGTGCTGAGTGGAGGATGGCCCGTAAACACGATATCTTGCTTCAGGAAATGACTGGCGAATTTGGCGTAGTAAACCTCATCAAAGACCAGCGTGTTGAAGCGGCTCAGTCCCCAGAATCTTAGTGCGAGTGACATTAGGAAAATTCCAGCCATCCCTAGCCAAAACCAAGGCGAAAAGCGACTGGAAGATTTTGGTTGTGAGGATTTAGGGGCGATCGCAGGCATACCAGTAGATTCAAAACACTGTTCTATAAGCTACTGTAAATACTCACGATTTGGGGGAGCAGTCAGGCTGAATTCCCACGAGTGATTGTACTTGAGACAGCGGTAAACTCCACATTAACTCTGGTTGCCAGCTATCAACATCAAACTGCGAGTGATACCCCCGTTGGTAGGCTTGCCTCAGCCTCAACCGCACTTGCTCCCTAGAAAGGTGAGAGTGTTGAAGCTGTTGGCGGAGTGGTCGCAATAACCCTAACCCCAAAAGGGCATTAGCTAGATGGAACTTGGCTCCTAACAAAAAGGCTTGGACTTCGGCTTCACCGATCGGATCGGTGCCGTAGCCTGTCAGCACATGAATGCCATCGTGGATTTGCTTGCGGCGAGATCCCGTAGTAAAAGGCTGAAGATGGTGCTGATCCAGGGAGTCTGCCCAAGCTCGTCCCAGAGTGCCAGGGGGGAGCGATCGCAGTTGATCAATGTTGACGAGGGGTGGGATGCTGGTGCCAAGTGTATCAGAGAGGCGATCAATCAGATCAAAGAAGTAGGCAAGTTTTGGATTAGCAGGTTGGGATTGAGAGGAAACAGGTTGCATGGATTCCGTGGATTAAGATTAATGAAGAGGTGGACTGGAGAGGTAGGGTGGATTTTGGGCTAGAAATCCAGAGCTTTGTCAGATCACGAATTGTTGAACCTACCCCTACAGGGGTATCAAGGCTGAAGGTGTCAAAAGGGTAACTAGACTAAACAAACGCGAAGCCTGTGTTTAAGTCAGTTAAGCTAACTCCAACCGCTACCCCAATCAATTCGCGAGCATTACCTGTAGTTTGGTAGATCCCTGTACCACTGAGTCCAAGTTCTGCTGGGAGTGCTCCCACGGCATAATCGCTACTGCTGCCGTGCAGTTGGATCGTGTCTTGAGTTTTGTTAAAGTCCAGGATGGTAGCGTAGTCCTGAAGCCCCAAGGTATTGGTTTGAGCATCGTCGTAGAAGCACTTGGAGGAATCACCCAGCACGAAGGTGTCTTTGCCACTACCACCGCAGAGGGTATCGATTTCACCCATGCCTGCGTCATCTGTGCCTGCACCCGTCAGGCGATCGTTCCCTAAACCACCCCAAAGAATATCGTTGCCAGTTGTGCCCGTCAGATCATCGTTGGTTTTGGGCAAACGAGAGGCAGCAGCAATATTTTGTAAGTCGTAGAAGATGGTACGCGCTTCACTAGAGGTAACCCCAGCACTCTCTAGGACAGTCAACACATCGTTAGTGATGGCTTTAAATTCAGATTGCGTCAGTTTGCGATCGCTGGTCGCCGCTTTTACAGTGGACTTAAGCTGTGTCAGGCTGTCTTGTGAAGCAGAACTATCCACGCTGTTTTGGATGTCTGTCAACAGCGTCTTGATGTTTTGTTTTTGGGCATCGGAGAGGCGAGGCAGTCGTTTGGACATGATTTTGATTTCCTAGATCGGGTTTCCTAGATTTTTTTGAGTTGTCAATAATTGCACATCGCAAATTTCACGCAAAAAATTGCATGTACCAGCAGTGCCACGCGGTTGAGACCTGTAGCTAACTAAAGAATGTCCAGATTTACTGAGGCATTTGCGAACGATGAGACTGCATGAATTCACGGATTTGCTGCTGTTGCTCAGCCGTGAGGATAGTGTCAGCTTGCTGACGAGCAGACTTGAGGATGTCGCGTCTTTGGGTACGCTGTGCTTCCGTTAAGTCGAGAGAACGTAGCGCCTCTGGTCGATCTTGCCCTTGAGCGATCGCTGTTTGTAACTGCTGCTGTTGCTCTGGTGTGAGCACGGCTTCGATCTGAGTGCGAGTGGTTTCGCGAATTTGGTTAAGCTGAGTTTGCTGGTCTGTTGTGAGATTCAGTTGCTGAGCAAGTTCAGGGGGAATCTGCCCGATCATGCCGCGCATCCCCAAGCGATGAGATTGGCGATGAGATTGGCGAGCTTGACGCAACTGCTGCTGTTGCTCTGGCGTCAAAACCGATTGCACCTGTTCGCGACTAGATCTCAAAATCTCACGTCCTTGCGTTTGCTGGGCTTCTGTGAGATTGAGGGATTCGATCGCTTCTGGTAACCGTTGTCCCTGATCAAGCGCGGCTTGCAACTGCTGCTGTTGTTCTGCGGTCAGCAAGCTTTCTAACTGGGTGCGTGTATTGCCACGAATTTGGTTAAGCTGAGATTTTTGATCGGCACTCAGGTTTAACTGCTCCATGACGTGCTGCAATCTGCCACCCTGTGGTGTCTGCTGCGATTGCGCTGTGGCAAAGGGGATCAGGGCGATCGCGCCCATGACAGCACCGCAAGCCAGAATAGTTTTGGGGTTGAATTTCATGGTACTCAGGGGGAGGTAAAGTTATGTGTGACAACCGCTGGGGCTGTTAACTGCTTTGGCTTTGTAACCGTTTTGGCTTTCAATAGTTCAATCGTAGAAATCTATTCCCCAAAGCACCTGAGCAAAAGGTCATGAACCCATCCATGACTTTGGTCATGCTCACCTGTTATCCTGCCTTGAGTTATCGGTGAGGGCCTGGTTGGAAGATTGTCTGTGAGTTTTTGCCATCCAATCAACCTGGAACGCTGATAATTTTCTCAACATGAAAAAATCAAAGTCTATCCCCTGGTATAAATTTATGGATGTCTGAAAATAAGTGGTGTGTTAGACGGAAGCAGTATTTCTAGGCTATTGGCAGGCGAAGGAACAGTAGGGCGTTATGGAGAGTTACTAAAGCTGGGGCGTAGGGGCGATAATTTGACTCCCCATCATGTCCCGTCTAATGCCTACATGGTGGCTAAAGTGTCAGGCTATACGCGCAATATGGGAATTGCTATCATGATGGAGCATCCCATACCAGGGGCAGGGGGTC
This sequence comes from Leptolyngbyaceae cyanobacterium CRU_2_3, assembly GCA_012034795.1. Lineage (GTDB taxonomy): Bacteria > Cyanobacteriota > Cyanobacteriia > Elainellales > Elainellaceae > Drouetiella. The sequence continues at coordinate 5,981 of JAAUOQ010000155.1, read as the reverse complement.
GTCATCGGCAAACGCTTTCCTATGGACAGTCTCCAGATTTAAGCCTCTTGCCTAGACAAGTCCTTGCAGAGGAAATTCAGGATCTGCGCTCGCTCTATCAGCGGGAGGGTGTTTACACAGAAACAATCAGGCGCGGGTTACGGGCAATCATTCAATTGAACCAATCGGCTTGGACTGGTGTTTTTGAAAAGGAGGATCATCCTGTATGAGTCAAAATCCACTGATTGAGTTGCTAGAAAAGAATCGATTGCTGCGATCGCCCGATGAAGTTGCCCTGTTTGAACAAACCTTAGAAAAACTGACTCAAAATCCTGATTCTAAGGATTTGCCCAGCCTACACCTCATTCTGGATGATGCCTGTGAGCAACCTGAAGTGATGTTTAGTCTGGTGCATTTTCTGGAATCCTTTGAGGTGCAAGAACAGGTGCAAGCGTTTATTCAAGTAATGCCTGATTTAGTCAAACGGGCAGCAGAATGGACTGCTATTTTGCATTCTCGGATGATGAATGATGCGATCGCAAAGGCAGAATTTGAGGGGAAGGTGCGATCTATGGATGTTCATGAAGGGGATACCACTCGAAGCTTCATTTCATCACTTTCAAAAAAGGTTGCTTCAAAATCTTCTACAAGTGCTGTCTAATTTGAGCTATGTTCTTTCGTTAAATGAAAGAGTAGTTAAACCCAGATAAAAAGCCAAGCTAATAACTTAGAGAGGAATATACATATGGGCGACATTGAATCACTAAGACAAGCATTAGAAGAGAATTATGCTGATCTCTTGGAAAGTTTCAATAAAGTTCTTGATAAGTATTCTTTATCCGATCTTGAAGTAACTGGATTAAAGCTAGGCGTAATAGATGATCAGACAGAAGTTAAGGAAGCAAGCATTCTAAGAGAATTCAATAAAATTCTGAAGGAGTATGAGTTGGAAAAACTATATATATCCTCTTTTACTCTCGTTCAAAGAAGTGGTCGTGAAGGAATCTGTCAAATCAAGGTAAATGGTCCTCGGATCACTGTTGAATGTAGTAGATGAAGCTCAAAAATACATGGACTGGTCTAATTCTGATATTAGATGCATCTCCTTTAGAAACAAAAATCTTACGGGCAGCGAATTTAGTCAGGCTAGTGCTGGTCTTAAGTCTGCCTTGGCAAATATGTTGGTGGGTGCTTCGCTAATTCTATCGGCTTTATCAGGAGCAGTTTTCCAGCTAGGCATAGCAGCAGTCATCTCAGATTTTGGCAGCAAGACGATTTACACCGCAACGATCATAATCTTATTGGTTATTTTCTTTGTCATTACCCTTTTTAGGGGTATAACGACAGCAACTTTGTTGTCTTTTTCGATAGTAATTTTTACAACTATCCTCTCAATAAGCATTGGGGTTGAACCTGGAGCTTTGAGTGAGATTTTATCAGGAGGCTTAGCGGGAATAATTATAATTACCATTATTAGTTTCGGAATAATTATTCTTGCAATAGCTGGCAATATAGCAATTATCTTGACTGGAAGCTGGATAATTTTCGGGGTTTCTGTTTTTGTGGTTTTTGGTATCATAACTGCTGCCAAAATACATACAAGCTATTCTGAGGCTGTAATTGGAACAGCTATATCGCTAGTTGCAACTTTTATGGGTTGTCATACTGCTTTAGGAGCAGGAACCAGTGCTGAAAAAATGCCTTTTGTCCGCAAACTCTCTGTCGCGCTTACTACTATGTTGGGGACATCATTTAAAAGTGCTGAGCTTACGGGTGTAGATTTTTCAAGAGCAATTCTTAAGCACACAGATTTTCGAGATGCTAATCTGACACGAACTCGCTGGTATGGTGCAAAAGGTTTAGAATTTGCCCGGCTTGATAATACCTATTTGGCAAATCCTAAAATTCGGCAATTGGTTGTGACCTGTAATGGGCGAGGGCAAAACTTTGATGGGTTGGATTTAACTGAGGTAAATTTGCAGGATGCAAACTTGCAGGATGCCAGTTTTATAGGTGCAACTTTGAACCAGTCCAATTTACGTGGTGCAGATTTGTCAAGGGCGATTCTAAAGCAGACGCAACTGGATGGGGCTGACCTAAGCGGGGCAGTTCTGACCGGAGCCTATATCGAGGATTGGGGCATTACCAGCACGACTAAGCTGGTAAACGTGCAGTGCGAGGATATTTACATGCGAGTTCCAAGCAAGGAGAACCCGAATCCCTTGCGGAAGCCGGATAATCTACGGGAAGCCTTTGCCGAGGGCGGGTTTGCTGATTTCATTCAGCCTTTCTTCGATACCCTAGACTTGTACCACAGCCAAGATGTTGACCCACGCGCTATCTCTATCGCCTTGAGGAACCTATCCGCCAACCATCCAGACGATGACCTGCAATTTGTGGCGATGGAACGGCGAGGAAACAACGGCATTAACCTCCGTTACACCACTGCCCCCAGAGCCAATAAATCTGAATTGAGCCACGAGTATTTTGCCAACTATGCTCAGATCAAAAAGGAATTGCCCGTCGCAGTTCAGATGAAATTAGCGGAACAGGATGTCGAAATTCGTACCCTCAAAGGAACGATCGAGCAATTTATCCAAGCCGGAACCCATCAATCCACCATCAAGCCGAAACCATTCAGGTGATTCAAGGAGAATTAGTCGTGACAGAAAATAGAGGCATCCATGTCAACACGGGCGACAACGCGAATATCAGAGGACTAAGCAGCGGCGATGGAGTCGTTAACTTGGGTACCATTAGCGGCAATGTCAGGAATGCCATCAATCAGTTGCCTGAAACCGATGAATCGGATCAACCAAATCTCAAAGAACTTCTTACCCAATTGCGACAGGCGATTCAAACCGATGCTGACTTGCCTGATCCAGACAAGTCAGACTTACTAGAGCAGGTGCAAGCCCTAGCAGAAGCAAAGCAAGCTGAGGAACCCGCAAACCGAGAAGGACTAACGCGAAAAGCGATGAAAATGTTTGATGCAACGCTGAAGAGTCTGCCTGATACTGCCAAGATTGTGGAGGCATGTAGCAAGCTTTTGCCACTGATTTTGAAGGCTTTAGGATTTCCCACATGACAAACGACTGCGGCGGCAGGATACCAATCGTTGCAGCGGCGGAACAGAGATGGTCGGTCAGGTGCAAAGTTCACTAGCTGCCGCTGAACTCAACCGATGAAAGGCGGCAATTATAATTGAACTTTCGCTGCGCGATCGCCAAGTTTGAACCCCGAAGTTCCGGGCATGCCATCCACAGACCCATGAAGCGCTCTACTCTAGCCCAGAACCATCCGTTTCCGTTTCTGCTGTATCTGGAATGGGGATTGTTAGCGATCGCTCTGCTGGGAGAATTTCTGCCTAGCCCGTTGCCTCGCCTGCGCGATCGCTTTCCCCTGATCAACTTATTGAGTTTGATAGGCTTTGGGCTGATGGGACTGCGATTGCCCACGCCCCAGTCAACCCGCAAGGTGGCTTACACCGCCCTAGAAATTGGCTTCATCGTCATCGCGGCAGCAGCGGGCAAAAACCCCCGTATGTTTCCATTTCTGTATGTGGTGTTGGTGATTCGGAGTTGCCTGATTTTTAAGACTCCTGGACAACTAGCAGTTATCGGCATCACCTATAGTTTGTTCCTACTGATGCTGGCGCGATTTGTCCGCCGCCTAGATATCACTGCGGATCTCCCCCGACAAATTCACAGCCGACCCTTTATCTTTAACTTTGCCCTACTACTGGGACTAGTGCTCATCCTCGTGTTGCTACTGATCAATGCCTTGATCACCGAACGTCAGAGTCGAGAGAAACTAGCGATCGCGAACGATCAACTCCGTCAGTATGCTTTGCGCGTCGAAAATCTGGCGATGGCGCAAGAGCGTAGCCGGATTGCGCGAGAAATTCATGACTCTTTGGGACATGCCCTCACAGGGCTAAACCTGCAAATGGAAGGGGCGTTGAAGTTGTGGCAATCTCATCCAGAACAAGCCCATCAGTTTCTCCAGGAAGCCAAACACCTAGGCTCAACCGCTTTGCAAGAAGTGCGGCGATCGGTTTCTGCCATGCGATCCGATCCGTTGCAGGGAAAATCTTTGTCGGAAGCGATCGCAACGCTAGTACAAGACTTTCAACGCACCACAACCCTTCAACCCGATTGCCACCTGCAAAATCTGCGGCCGCTGCCGCATGAGATCAGTACCGCAGTCTATCGGATTGTTCAAGAAGCGCTCAATAATACCCGCAAGTATGCCAATGCCACAACGGTCAAGATTGACCTGCAAACGATCGCCTCTCACCTACATCTGACCATTCAAGATAATGGTAACGGTTTCCAAATCTCTGAAAATCAAACTGGCTTTGGGCTACAGGGAATGCGAGAACGGGCGATCGCCTTGGGAGGAAATCTGCAAATTGACAGTCAGCCAGGACAAGGTTGCTGTATTACGGTCAATCTTCCGATTCCGATCCAGGGAGTTACCCTATGATTCGAGTTTTATTGGTTGACGACCAAAATATTATTCGTCAGGGCTTAAAAGCCCTACTGCAATTAGAACCCGATTTGCAAATTGTGGGAGACGCTGAAAATGGACAAACTGCGATTCAGCAAGTCTCAGCTTTGCAGCCTGATGTGGTACTGATGGATGTGCGGATGCCTGTCATGGACGGGGTGGCGGCGACCCAGGCGATCGCTCAGCAGTTTCCCTCTACCAAAGTTCTGGTTCTGACCACATTTGATGAAGATGAGTATGTGACTGCGGCACTTCAGAATGGTGCGGCTGGCTATTTGCTCAAAGACACCCCCTCTGAAGAACTGGCCAACGCCATTCGCACGGTTCACAGAGGCTATACCCAGTTTGCACCAGGAATTCTGCAAAAGTTGATGGTCAAGACATCCGAGTCTCCAGTCATGCCTGATTTACCCGCGGGATTTGCCGAACTAACCCCTCGCGAACTCGAAGTCTTAAGGCTCATTGCCCAGGGAGCCAGTAACCGGGAAATTGCCAAAACCCTCTATATTTCTGAAGGAACGGTGAAAAATCACGTCACTAACCTCTTAGGGCGGTTAGAACTGCGCGATCGCACCCAAGCGGCTATTTTTGCCAACTCGATTCTGCCCCTACTAGAAAACTAGTGCTGACATGCCTGCCTTTCTCCTACCCAAGATCATTGCTCACCGAGGAGCCTTTACCTCGACTCAATCTGCCTCGCTTAAAGAAAATACTATCCTCGCCTTTGAGCAAGCGATCGCCCTAGGTGCAGATGCAGTGGAGTTTGATGTTCGGTCAACTCAAGACCAGGTTTTGATCATTCACCATGATCCAGAGATCAATGGGTTGCCCATTCAAACTTTAACTTGGGCTGAAGTCACCGCGATCGATCCAGAGATTCCCACCCTAGAAGCAACGATCGTCTGCTGCCATTCCCGAATTCAGATGGATATTGAGGTAAAAAGAACCTGGATATGAGCCTATCCTTGCTCAGCAGATACAGCATTTACCGCTGAACAGTTTTGTCATTACGTCGTTCTATTTAGAAGCGATCGCCTCCATCAAGCAGCTTTTGCCTCAAGTTTCGACTGGTTTTTTGGTGAAGCCAGAAACAATCCAGGCATCTACCTTATCCTGGGAGGGCATGGGCGATCGCCTGCAAATTCTTGGCGTCAATTTCATTGCACCTCAGTGGCAGATGCTAGAAACAGAAGGGTTAGCTCGAATCTCAGATCATTTTCCCTTATGGGTTTGGACGGTCAATCAACCCGATGTCATAGAACAGTTATTCACCCATCCTGAAATTGCAGCAATCGTGACAGATTATCCTGACTTAGCGTTGAAACTGCGCTCTAGAGAAGGGAGCACTCGATAGAAACCCAATTTAGAACAAAGATACTGATTGATAGAACGAACGTATTAGCACATAATAGAACGAACGTATTAATTTATAAATTAAACGCGATGTACAACTTTTCCGAACCCCTCACCCTAAATCCCTCTCCCGCTCT